>CAZEIO010000027.1:266-17008 GCA_964512525.1 uncultured Halobacteriales archaeon | reverse complement strand
CGCCGACGTACAGCCGAACGAACCCCTCTCGTCCCGTCGCCGAGACCAACTGGGAAGTGTACGAGACCGGGGAGTCGATCGTCGTGAACGACACCCGGGAGAGCGACGTGGTTGACGACGAGACCACGCCGTCCCGGAGCGGCGTCGTCCAGCCGCTGGGTGACCACGGGGTGTTCATCACGAGTTCGCTCGAACCAGACGCCTTCGACGAGAGTGACGTAACCCTCACGGAGATACTGGCGACGGTGACGACGGCGGCACTCGACCGGGCCGAGCGCGAGGCTGACCTGCAGCAGACGTCGGCCAGACTGCAGGCGGTGTTCGAGGGGTCACCGAACATGATCAACGTCCACGACGAGGCGGGAAACATCGTCGAGGTGAACCAGCACCTGTGCGAGGCGACCGGCCACGAGGAGGAGACTCTCCTCGACATGCGCGTGTGGGACGTTGACGCGACGGTCCAACCGGAGGCCGTTCGCGAGATGTGGGCCGAGATGAGCGTGGGCGACCGGCGACGGGTGGAGACGGAGTACCGGCGTGCGGACGGTTCGACGTTCCCGGTGGAGGTGGATGTCCGCCGGCTGGACCTCGAGGGAAAAGACCGCTTCGTCGTCATCGGCCGGGACGTGACTGCTCGCGTCCAGCGGGAGGAGACCCTGCGTGACCTCCAGCGACGCACCGAGGAGATGGTCCGTGCGACCGACCGAGAAGAGATCGCACAGATCGCCGTCGAGACCGCCCGTGACACGCTGGAACTGCCACTCACCGCGGTCCACCTCGTCGGCGAGGACGGCGACGAACTCGAACCGGTCGCGGTGACGGACCAGGTGGTCGAACACGTCGGTCACCCCCCGTCGTACAGTCGGACGGAACCGTCCCGCGAGACGGAGGCGACGAACTGGGAGATATTCGAGACCGGCGAGGTCGTCGTCATCGGAGACACTCACGACCACGACCGGTTCGACGCCGAAGCGACGCCGACCAGAAGCGGCATCATCCACCCGCTGGGCGACCACGGCCTGTTCATCGTCTCCTCGTCGGAGCCCGACGCGTTCGACGACTCCGACGTGGCTCTCACGGAGATACTGGCGACGGTGACGACGGCGGCACTCGACCGGGCCGAACGCGAGGCGGACCTCCGCGAACAGAAGCGCCGCCTCGAGGCAGAGACGGAGCGACTGGACGAGTTCGCCAGCATCGTCAGCCACGACCTCCGCAACCCCCTGGAGGTCGCGCAGGGTCGTCTCACCTTCGCCGAGCGTTCCTACGACGACGAGGAGGGCCACCTCGCGGCCGTCCGTCGCGCACAGAACCGCATGGAGTCGCTCATCGAGGACCTCCTCACCCTCGCCCGGGAGGGCGGCATCGTGGACGACCCGCGGCCAGTCTCGCTGCAGGAGGTCGTGGAGGGGTGCTGGCGCAACGTCGATACCGGCGCCGCCAGTCTCGTCGCCGAGACCGACTGCCGCGTCGTCGCCGACGACGACCGCCTGCGCCAGTTGCTGGAGAACCTCTTCCGCAACGCGGTCGAACACGGCGGCGAAGACGTAACGGTGAGCGTCGGCCACGTAGAGAACGGCTTCTACGTCGCGGACGACGGTCCGGGTATTCCCGAGTCCGAACGCGAGTCCGTCTTCGAGGCTGGCTACTCCACGTCCGAGGAGGGCACCGGCTTCGGCCTCTCCATCGTCAGGAAGGCCGTCGAGGCCCACGGCTGGGAAATCCGTGCGACGGCCGGCGAGGACGGCGGCGCGCGCTTCGAAATTACCGGCGTCGAGTTCGCCGACTGAGCGGTCCCCGACCGGCGGGCCCGCGTCAGTGCATCAGTTCGCCGCCGTTGACGTGCAGGGTCTCGCCGGTGACGAAGCCAGCGTCTCTGAGGTAGACGACCGCTTCCGCGATGTCCGCCACGGTGCCCAACCGGCCGACCGGTATCGCCTCGAGTTCGGCGGCCTTCTGTTCGGGCGTCCGGTCGGCGGTCATGTCCGTCTCCACGTGCCCCGGCGCGACGGCGTTGACCCGGATAGCTGGCGCGAAGTCCCGAGCGTGTGACTTCGTCAGCGAGACGAGTGCACCCTTCGACCCGGCGTAGTGACACTCGACCGCCGCGCCGGTGTACGCGAGGATGGAGGAGACGTTGGTGACTGACGGGCCCGGGTCGGCGTCGGAGGCCTCGAGAGCCGAGAGAGCCGCCTTCGTGCAGTTGAACGCGGAGTTGACGTTGACGTCCATCACGTGGTCGAAGTCGGACGGCGAGAGGTCGGCCGTGAAGACGTGCTGGTCGATACCGGCGTTGTTGACGAGGTGGTCCACCCCTCCGAGGCGCTCCGTCGCCGTCTCGACGAGTCGCTCTGCGGCGTCGTACTCGGAGACGTCGCCCTGCACGACGGCGGCGTTCTGCCCGGCGTCGCGAACCGCCGTCGCCGTCTCCTCGGCGGCCGCCTCGCTCGTGTGGTAGTTGACGACGACGTCGTGACCGTCTGCGGCGAACCGCTCCGCGACGGCCGCGCCGATACCCCGCGAAGACCCGGTGACGATGGCTGTCGGCATCGGGCACATCTCGGGGGTGGCACACTTGGGCGTTGTCCCGGCGCGGTCGGGTGACGTCCGTCGCCACCGCGGGCTCTCGCTCGTGCCGACCCGAGACCGTACGAATCCGTCACCACGCCGCGGGGCCGCGGACGTGTCGGACGACAACCTCTCGACTGGCCGTGTGCCTCCGCACGGCCGGTCGGGCCGCCCCGTCGAGTTCCGGAGTCGGGCGCGGAGGGGGCGACTGGATCACGCCGAGCCGAGCGGTCGCGGGGGCGTGGCTCTCGGCCGTCGGGCTCTCTCTCTCCGCTCGCTCGTTCGGGCGCCGTTCCGCGCGGTCCCCCGGCGTCGCTGGCGGTACCATGGCTCACGGCGGGAACGCTGAACGCACTCGCGGTCGGTGCCGTTCGCTGAGTGAACGTCCTCGGTGTTCCCGACTTTGAAGACTAATCGTCTTCGAAACCTGAAAACGAACTCGATAACGTAACCATTAGGTACGGTTGGAACGGATCTACGGGTATGAGTGGTAATCGAAGACGAACCGACTACGGCTGGATACTGGTCTTCGCGGTGCTGGTGACCCTCGCGATTCCGTGGTTCCTCTGGCGGGACGCCACGGTCGTCGCCGGCCTGCCGGTCTGGCTCTGGTGGCACATCGGCTGGATGGGGCTGGCCTCGGTGCTGTTCTACGGGTTCACCCGCGGCGCGTGGGACCGCGGCATGGGGGTGGGCGATGTTCAGTAGCGCCGCAGTCGCCGGGCTCGCTCCTCTGCAGGCGTGGACGGGTGAGGCGACGGTCCAGATCGCCGTCGTCCTCGCCTACCTCGTTCTCGCCCTCGCAGTGGGTCTGGTGGCGTACCGGCTCACGGACCGCTCGGCCGAGGACTACTACCTCGCCTCTCGCAGCATCGGCACCGTCGTCCTGTTGTTCACGACGTTCGCGACGCTTTTGTCGGCGTTTACGTTCTTCGGCGGGCCGAACCTCGCGTACCTGGCCGGTCCCGAGTGGATACTCGTGATGGGCCTGATGGACGGTCTGCTGTTCGCCATCCTCTGGTACGTCCTCGGTTACCGGCAGTGGCTCGTCGGTCAGAAACACGGCTACGTCACCCTCGGCGAGATGATAGGCGACCAGTTCGACTCGACCGGCCTCCGTGCGACGGTCGCCGGCGTCAGTCTCCTCTGGTTGTTCCCGTACGTGATGCTCCAGCAGGTCGGCGCCGGGCAGGCGCTGTCCTCGCTGACCGGCGGTGCACTGCCGTACGAGGCGGGTGCGACGCTCATCACGGTCTTCATGATCGGTTACGTCGTCGTGGCCGGCCTCCGCGGGGTCGCGTGGACCGACACCCTGCAGGGTCTGTTCATGCTGTTGATCACGTGGGGAGCCGTCGCCTGGGTCCTGACTGCGGCCGGCGGTCTCTCTACGGTCTCCGCTGCGCTCGCGGCGAACAATCCCGAGTTCCTCGCGCTGGGTGGGAGTCCGGTCCCGACCGCTCCCTACTCCCCGCAGTGGATGATCGGGACGGCGGTGACGATAGCCTTCGGCGTCACAATGTTCCCACAGATCAACCAGCGGTTCTTCGTCGCTCGCAACGCGACGGTGCTCAAGCGGTCGTTCGCCCTGTGGCCGGTGCTCGTTGTTCTCCTGCTGGTCCCGGCGTTCCTGCTGGGGACGTGGGCCGCGGGTCTCGGCATCAGCGTGCCCGAGGGTGGCAACGTCCTGCCGCTGTTGCTCAACGAGTACACCCCGTTCTGGTTCTCGGCGCTGGTCGTCGCCGGTGCGATGGCCGCGATGATGTCTTCGGCCGACTCGATGCTGCTCTCGGGGTCGTCGTACCTCACCCGCGACATCTACCGGCCGCTGGTCGAACCCGAGGCCACCGACGACCGCGAGGGCTGGGTGGCTCGCCTCGGCGTCGCCGCGTTCGCGCTACTGTCGCTGGTCGCCGCCCTGATCAACGGCGGTGGCGGTGGGCTCTCCATCCTCGTCGATATCGGCGAAACCGCCTTCGGCGGCTACGCACAGCTGACGCTGCCGGTACTCGTGGCGCTCTACTGGCAGGGGACCACCCGTGCGGGCATGTTCGCCGGCATCCTCGGTTCGCAACTGTTCTACCTGCCGCACGTCCTGCTCGACCCCGTCAGCGTCGGGAGCGTGACCCTCCTCGGCTCGGCCTACTTCACGTGGGACTTCGCACTGTGGGGGATGGCGCTCTCACTGCTACTGACCGTCGGCGTCTCGGCGCTCACCCCCGCCGTCGCCGAGCGCGAGAGCCGGGTCGCGACCGAGGCCGACTGAGGACGACTCTTCCCGTCTCCGTCCCCGAAGACCACGCCTCGCCGACGGATTCAAACCCCGGAGTCACCTTCGAACGAACGAGTCGATGAGTGACGAGGCCGGCCCGGGGCCATCCGCCGTCAGCGAGGGGCCGACGGACGGCCGTTCTGGTGACGAGAGCGCCGCCACAGGCGCTGACGGGACGGTCCCACCCGCGGTGGACGCCCCGACGCCTGCAGCCGTCCACGGCGACGAGTCCGCGACCGGCGCCGTGGTCTGGCACCGCGAACACCTCCGTACGGACGACCACCGCGCACTCGCGCAAGCGACGAAGCAGAACGACGTCGTCTGCCCCGTGTTCGTGTTCGACCCCTCGTTCTACGGCGGTGACGGACTGGCCTGTGACGCCCGGCTTCGCTTCCTCCACGAGGCGGTGTCCAGTCTCGACCGACTGTACGCCGCCGCACCCACTCGCTCGGTCTCTCGGCCGACGCCGAATTCCGATTCCGAGGACCAACTCGCCGCCACAACGCCGCTCTCGCCGGGCGAGGCGACCGGCGAACGACCCGACGGACTGCTCGCGGGTGCCGACGAACCGGGGCTGACGCTCGCGTTCGGTGATCCGGTCGAAGTCCTCGAACGGTTCGCCGACGAGGGGTGGTCCGTCCTGACGGCTGCGACGCCGACCAGCCGGTACGGGAAGCGACGTGACGACCGAGTCCGGGATAGCCTCGGCGACGCCGTCGAGTTCGTCTCCGGCGACGGACTCGTCCGGGACGAGCGGTGGTCACGGCGGAACTGGCGCGACCACGTCGAGACCTGGTTCTCGACTGCCCAGCACTCGCCAGCGTGGGACGACACGGTCCACCTGGCGGTCGAGACGGGCGTCACGCCGCGGGCCATCGAGGCGTCTCACGACGTGACGCCGACGAAGACGAGGGTGCCCACCGGCACGCACCGCGCGGCGGCGACGCGACTGGCGGCC
This sequence comes from uncultured Halobacteriales archaeon, assembly GCA_964512525.1. GTDB lineage: Archaea > Halobacteriota > Halobacteria > Halobacteriales > SW-7-71-33 > SW-7-71-33. Next base: position 11,213 of record CAZEIO010000027.1, on the reverse strand, counting down.
TTCGTGGACCACATCGAGGCGTACCCCGGCAACATCTCGTCGCCGCGGGACGCCCGCGAGGGGACGAGTGGGCTGTCGCCGTACCTGACGTTCGGCCTGCTCTCGGTTCGGCAGGTGTACCAGTACGTTACCGAGAACGCACCGGACTGCCGCGGCCGGGAGATGTTCGTCAGCCGACTGTACTGGAACCGCCACTACAACCAGAAACTCGCCGACTGGCCGGGATGGACCGACCGTGCGGTGAACCCCGCCCTCGAGGGGTTCAACGAGGCCCACCACGACCCCGAACTGGTCGCGGCGTGGAAACGCGGCGAGACCGGCTTCCCGATGGTGGACGCCGCGATGCGCTGTTTACGCGAGACGGGGTGGCTCAACTTCAGGATGCGGGCGATGGCGGCGTCGTTCTTCGCGCACGTCCTCCAGCAGCCGTGGTGGATCGGGGCGGACTGGTACCACCACCACCTCCTGGACTCGGACGTCGGCATCAACTACACGCAGTGGCAGAGCCAGGCCGGACTGGTCGGCAAGCCGTCACAGCGGGTGTACAACCCCCGCAAGCAGGTCCGCGACCAGGACCCCGAGGGCGAGTGGATTACCGAGTGGGTGCCCGAACTGGAGGACTTGCCGAGGCAGTTTCTGGACCGCCCGGAGCGAACACCGCTGGCCGTACAGGCCGACTGTGGTGTCGAAATTGGGACCGACTACCCGTATCCAGTCGTCGATTTCGATGCCCGGCGAGAACAGTTCTGGTCGCGGTACGAGCGGGTCCGCCCCGAGGCGGCCACGGCACTCGCGCGTCCCGAGGTCGCCAGACGAGCGTCGCTCTCCGGTGGGTACGCCGCGGCACGGTCGATCGCGGCGGAGTACGGTGACGCGACGGCTGCAGACCACGAACCACCGGGCAGGCAGGCGTCGCTCGAGGGCGCCGTCGGCAACGACCCGGACCCCGACCCGGACCCGGACACCCGACCGTCGTCTCCCGGTCGTAGAGCGGACGCGGAGCGAGTGCCTCCCGGCACTGTCGGTGAGTCGGGCCACGATCCCGGAGAGTCCACGCTTCCCACCGGTGTCGGCACGCAGGCAGGTGCACCCTCTCCAGACGACCGTGCGGCGACACCCGAATACGATGACGACCGAGGGTCGCGGACCACTGCCGACGACGGTGACGGTGAGGGCGACGATCCGGACGATTCCCAAACCACGATACGTACCTACGACTGATCGACGCGACTGTCGTCGCTCCACTCGACTCCAGGCGACTACCGTGAACTCGGAGTGGACGGGAACGACTCCTCACAGCAGTCTTCGTATATCGGTGAGCGACTCTAAGCGCGTGTCGGTCCCGGGTCCAGAGCCGCCCGCCTCGTGTCGTGACCTCGACCGTGGTCCGGGGGGTCTTGCTCCTGTGCGAGGCAGTCGGCGACGACGGTACCGTCGTCGGCGGTCGCGTACCGTCCGGTCTGCCCGGCCGACTGCTGTCGCCTGTGTACGAGCGACCGTTCGACGTCCGTCAGTCCGACGTCGTCTCGTCGGTACGTGAGACGTTCGCCACGGCCACAGTCGCCCGACGGTTCGACGCCGGCCTCGGCGTCGCCCGCGCCGAGACAGCGCCACGCGGGGACCGTTCGATCCGCAAACTCCCGCCGGACGTTCCGGTGAGGTTCCCCGCCGCTCGTCGGGGGCGTCTTCGGCTGGCGTCCGTCCTGGGCCCGAGTCCGGCGGCAGGTCGTCCGGGCGTGGCGACCAGGCGCAGAAGGCTTTTTTTGACCTCGAACGACGGAGGGGTCGTGAGTGAAACTGCAGTCGTCGCCGGCGTCGGGCCGACTATCGGAGAGGCGGTCGCACGGGAGTTCCACGACGCCGGGATGGACGTCGGACTGTTCGCCCGGTCGGCAGAATTTATCGAGGCACTGGCCGACGACCTCGGCGACGGCGCTCTCGCGGTCCCGGTGGACGTGACCGACGAGGCAGCCGTCCGGGAGGGTGTCGAGACGGTCCGCGAACGGTTCGGTCCCGTCTCGGTACTCGTGGCGAACGCGAGCGCTGGTGGCGGCCGACCCGTCGAAGACGCCGCCGTCGCCCGCCTGCGGTCCATCTTCGACGTCCGGGTCGCCGGTACGCTGGCCTGCGTCCAGGCGGCGCTGGCCGACCTCCGGACGACCTCCGGCACGGTCATCGTCAGCGGCACCACGTACGCCACGCCGCCCGTCGTGGAGCAACTGGAGTGGGGTGCCGTCGGCCCGGCGGCCCGTGGCCTCTCCGTCTCGCTGGACGCGGCCCTCGATACGGTCCAGGTCACCTACGTCCGCATCGGCACGGCGGTCCGACCGTCCGGCGAGTCGGGCCCGACGTCGGTCGATGCCGACGACGTCGCCGCCGAATACCGCCACCTCGTCGAACGGGGCGCAGTCGGCCCCCGCGAGGTGGACCTCAGACGGCGGGCCTCGCCCGACTGATCGGCCGCGGCGGTGAACCTCGTGGTCCGACCGGTCCGGAACCCAGAGCGTGCCGTCGAGGTCGGAACAGACGGCGTCCGTGTGCTCTGCCGTTGCACGCGAGAGACCGGGCCGGTGAGATAGGCCATTCGAGGTCGGAACGACCTGGAGTGCGACCCGTGGCAAAACTGTAACTCGATCAATTACAAATATTCTCGCCGGGGACTTGAGGCTCCTCGTAGTCGGCGGAGCCGCTGTAGTCGAGTGAGTAAAACGCCCAGCCAGATCGCCGTCACGTCCGTCGAATCCGACACGTTCGCGGCCACAGGAACGAAGTGCCTCCGTCGAATACCGAACATCCAGCTCATGTCGCCCCCCGAGGCCATGTCCGAACAGCAAGAGTTCGAGCGCAAACTCACAGCGCTCCACGACGTGGCCACCGACCTGTCGAAAGCTTCTTCGGCAGAATCCGTGTATCGGCACACTATCGAGGCCAGCGAGGAAATCCTCTCGTTCGACACGAGCGTGGTTGGCATCGTCGAGGACGGCGTTATTTACCCACGGGCGACGTCGTCCGGCGTGGACCCCGACGGCGTCGGTCCGATTCCAGTCGAACGGGGTCTCGGAGGCCGGACGTACAGGACCGGGGAGTCTGTACTCGTCCGCGACGTCGCCGAGAACGAGCACGCCGAGCCGAAGGGGGCGTACGCGTCAGCGATTAGCGTGCCCATCGGCGAGCACGGGAACTTCCAGGCCGTCTCCGAGCGGACCGACGCGTTCGACGAGGCCGACCTCCAACTGGCGGAACTGCTGGTCCAGCACGCGACGAGCGCACTCGACCGCCTGCGCCGCGAACGACAGTTACAGCGGCAGAAGGAGCGTCTCGAGGAGTACGCGAGCGTCGTCGCCCACGATATTCGGAATCCGCTCGAGGTCGCGAAGGGCCACGTAACCCTCGGCAAGCAGTCGGTTGACGGTGACACCGAAGAGCACCTCGAGGCGGCGACGGCTGCCCTCGACCGGATGGAACTGCTGACCAGTGACCTCCTGACGCTCGCCAGGCAGGGCGAACGGCCGATGGACCCCGAACCCGTCGCCCTCGAAGACGTCGTCGAAGCCTGCTGGGACGACCTTCGAACTGACGAGGCCAGTCTCGTCGTCGAGACGGAGCGGACGATACGCGCCGATCCACACAGTCTCAGACGACTGCTGGAGAATCTCTTTCGGAACGCCGTCCAGCACGGTGGCGGCGACGTGACGGTGACGGTGGGTGACCTGCCGGACCGCCCCGGCTTTCACGTCACCGACGACGGGCCCGGCATCCCCGACGGCAAGCACGAGTCGGTGTTCGAGGCGGGCTACTCGACGACCGAGAAGGGCACCGGCCTCGGACTCCGCATCGTCAGGGAGGCCGCCGATGCCCACGGCTGGGCCGTCACCGCGACCGACGGCGTCGACGGCGGAGCCCGCTTCGAGGTCGTGGGCGTGGACGTCGATTGAAGCCGACACCGTCGAAGCGTCCGACCACAGAGACGACGCGGGCCGGGGACCCGTCAGTTCTCGTCGTCGAGCGGCGGGAGGTCGCCGAGGGCGACGACACCCCTGCTCTCGTTGCTCGTGTAGAAGACGGCGCCGTCGGCCAGCGTCGGCGGCGTACTCACGGTCACGTCGAACCCCTCGATTTCGTGTTCCCAGCGGGGGGTCCCGTCGGCGCGACTCAGTGCGAGGACGCCGCCGAGACTCTCGGTCGGGAGGTCCTTCGCGCCGACGACGACTGCGTCTCGGCCGACGCTCGGGCCGGCGTCGGTGTCCACTGAGACGTCGGCGCGCCACCGCTCCGTGCCGTCGGCCACCTCGACCGCCGCGAGAGCGTTGTCGGCGGTGACGACGAAGGCGGTGCCGTCGGCGACAGCCAAGCGTTCGCGTATTCGATTTCCGAAGCCCCCGAGTTCGCGCCGCCGTTCGCCACTCGCCGGGTCGTGGACCGCGAGAGTCCCCCCGTCGGCGACCAGGAGGCCGTCTTCGACGAGGACGGGCGCCGCGTCGGGGTTCGCAAGGGCTACCGACCAGCGGCGCGTCCCGTCTGCCGGGTCGAGCGCGCGGAGGACGCCGCCGTCCCCGTCCGGGCGGTACCCCGTCAGATATGCGCCGTCTTCTCCGACGGCTGCCGGCCGCGGGCTCACCGTCTCGTCGGTCCAGCGGTCCTCGCCGTCCTCAACGGCAAACGCCATCAGGCGTGCTTCGCCAACCGGCAGTGTCACGAGGTCGGCGTTCGGCGACGCAGTCACCGCCCCCTGGACGGGACGGGGCAGCGAGGTGGACCACAGTTCCTCGCCGTCGGTGAGCGATAGCGCCAACAGCTGCTGGTCGGCGGCGACGACCAGTCGGTCGCCAGCCAGCGCGGGCGTGTAGTCGGCCTCGCCCGCCAGTGAGACGTCCCACAGGCGTTCGCCCGTCTGCGCGTCCAGTGCCTCGACCGCGTCGTCCACGGTGTACACCGTCCCGTCGGCGACCAGCGGCGCCGCTCGGTGGGCCTCGCCCTCGTCCCAGGCGGGGGCGGCCCGCGGCGGAACTGCGGCCCCGGTCGCTCCCGTGTTCGCGGGGTCTGCGGCGTGCTGGGGCCACGCGCCGCCCGGCGTCGCCGGTAATTCTCGCCCCGGGCCCCCCGCACAGCCAGCCAGCGCCGCGACGGTGGTCGTGCCGACCGCCGCGAGGAAGCGTCGTCGGTGCACGTCCTTTCCGGCGGGTGAGTCCTCCTTCAAGCTGGCGTAACCTTCGAGAGTTACTTTACTGACTCTGTCTCGTCTCCCCGCCCCTCGTCGAGCGTCAACCGCAGGTCGATGGCCGTCACGCCAGACGGTGCGGCGACCAGCGGATTCACGTCCAGTTCCCGGATCTCGGGGAAGTCCATCGCGAGTTGCGAGAGCCGACAGATGCACTCCACGACGGCGTCGAGGTCGGCCGAGTCGCGGCCGCGAGCACCGCGGAGCATCGGTGCCGACCGTATCTCCTCGGTCATCTGGCGGGCCTCTGCCTCGCTCAGCGGGGCGACCCGGGTGGCTGCGTCCCGGAGTATCTCGACGAAGACCCCGCCCAGGCCGAACACCACGAGTGGGCCGAACTGCGGGTCCCGGTTCACGCCGAGCAGCGTCTCCGTGGCGTCCTCGGGATCGACCATCGCCTGCACGTACACGCCCTCGACCTCCGTCGCGGGGTCGTGGTCGTGGGCCCTGGAGACGATTCGCTCGTGGACGGCGGCCGCCGCGGCCGGCTCGACGCCCACCTCGACGCCCCCCACGTCGGACTTGTGGACGATGTCGGGGCTGACGATCTTCAGTGCGACGGGATCGCCGATCGAAGCAGCGATCGAGGCAGCCTCGTCGGGCGAGGTAGCTAGCCCGCCCGCCGCGGTCGGAATCCCGTAGGCGTCGAGCAGCTCCATCGCCTCGAGGCCGAGTTGCCGCCGCCCGGTCTCGCGGGCCGCCGCCAGTACGGCCGCGGCCCGTTCCCGGTCCACGTCGTACGACGTGGCGGGCGCGTACTCCCGACCCTGGACGGCCCGTTGTTCGGCGAGTGCAGCCAGCCCCCGCACCGCCCGGTCGGGGTCGAAGAAGTTGGGGACGCCCACCTCGTCGAGTCCCCGCGCGGCACGGCTGGCGTCCTCGCCGCCCATGAGACAGGTCACCAGCGGCGTGTCGTGGTCGGCCTGGACCTCCCGGATCACCGTGACGAGATCCTCGAAGTCGTAGATAGCCGTCGGCGCGGAGATGGCGACGACGCTGCCGACGGCGTCGTCGCCGAGGACCGCGTCGAGTGACTCCCGAAAGCGGTCGAGCCGGGCGTCGCCGAGGATGTCCAGCGGGTTCGCGACGTCCACACCGGCCGGGAGTTCGGTACCGAGACGGTCGCGGGTGGCTTGTGAGAAGGTCGCGAGGTCGAGTCGGGTGTCGCCGACGGCGTCGGCCGCGAGGACGCCGGGTCCGCCCGCGTTCGTGACGATCGCCACGGTCTCGTCGTCTGGCAGAGGCTGGCCGGCGAGTGTCCGCGCCGCGTCGAACAGTTCCTGCACCGTCTCGGCGCGGACGACGCCGCCCTGCCCGAAGCCGCTCTCGTAGGCGCGGTCGCTGCCGGCGATAGAGCCGGTGTGAGACGCTGCGGCGCGGGCGCCGACGGTCGTCCGGCCGGACTTCAGCACGACCACGGGCGTGTCCTGCGTGGCCTCGCGAGCGACATCGACGAACTCCCGGCCGTCCTCGATGTCCTCGAGGTAGGCGACGACGACCTCGGTATCTGGGTCGTCCGCCCAGCTTTCCAGAAAGTCAACCTCGTCGAGGACGGCCTCGTTGCCGAGTGAGACGACGTCGGTGAAGCCGAGGCCGGCGTCGTCGGCCCAGTCGAGGACGGCCGTGACGAACGCTCCCGACTGGCTCATCAGCGCGATCGACCCCTCCGACGCGTTCTGCTGGGCGAACGTGGCGTTCAGACTCGACCGCGTGTCGATGATGCCCAGCGAGTTCGGCCCGACGAGATCGAGGTCGTACTCCTCGGCGACGGCGACGAGTTCGGCCTGCCGGGCCTCGCCCTCCGGACCAGCCTCCGCGAATCCGGCTGTGATGACGACGACGTTACCGACGCCCGCCTCGCCACACTCGCGAACCACATCGACCGCGACGGCGGCAGGCACCACGACCACCGCCAGGTCGATCGTGCCGGGTACCGCGGCTATCGACGGATAGCACTCGTCGCCGAACACGGTGTCGCGGCCCGGGTTGACCGGTACCACCTCGCCGTCGAACGAGCGCAGGTTCTCGACGATTGCCCGTCCGACCGACCCCCGTTCCTCCGTGGCGCCGACGACGGCGACGCGGTCGGGGCTGAATAGGTCCGCGAGCTGGTTCATATCCGCCCGTCGGACAGGACGGTCTTAACTCCCCGACCGACCTGCGCCAAAGATCCGGTTCGCACGTGGTCCGGTGGCGCGGCCCCCGGCGTCGGAACCGATCCGGGGGTCATCGACGGCGTCGGTCACTACGGGGACCGCGGGTAGCCACCCGTCAGTACCCCCTGCACCCTCCCGGGGCGGTCTCGCGCCGGTCACTGCGGGTGACACTGCTCGGTAGCCTCGCGGACGGCGTCGCGCCGGCCGACGAACGTCAGGTGGTCGCCACGCTCAAGGACTAGGTCGGCCGCGGGGATCTGTGAGTCCCCATCGCGACTGACGAGCGCTATCAACACGCCGTCCGGGAGGAGGTCGTCGAGTTCCCGGACCGACTTGCCGGCCAGTCGTTCGGCCGTCACCTCGACCTCCTGGACGTCGCCCGACCGGCTCAGTTCGGTCATCCACTCCGAGAGCGCGGGTCGTTCGATGGCGTTGTCCATCTCGTGGGCGATGGCGTCGTTGGCCGAGATAGCGCGGACACCCAGTTCCTCGAACGCCTCGACGTTGTCCGGCGTGTTCACGCGGGCGATCACCGTCTCGACGTCGTACTTCGACTCGGTGAGTTGCGCGATGAGGAGGTTCGCGTCGTCGTTGGGCGTCGCCGCAGCGACTATCTTCGCGTTCTCGACTCCCGCCGTCTCCAGTACGCCGGTGTCGGTCCCGTCGCCGTGGTGGGCGCTGAACCCGGCACTCCGTGCCGTCTCGACGGCCTCTACGTCTCTGTCCACTATCACCACGTTTTCGCCGCGATCCTCCAGTCGTTCGGCGAGGCCGCGACCGACGCGACCGCCGCCAATGATGATGACTCGCATGGGAAGTACGTCGAGTGCTTGTGCAATGTGTCGTGCGAACCCGCCCTGGACCACGACGGTCGTGAGGATGACCAGAAACACCGTCCCGACGAGGACAGACGCCTGGTCCGGGTTCGTCGAGCGGAGTTCGAGTGCGAACAGGGTCGCGACGCTCGCGGGGATGATCCCGCGAGGGCCGATCGCACTCATGAACACCTGCTCGCGGACGGTGAACCGGCTGCCGTAGGTACAGAGCATCACGGCGACTGGCCGGACCACCACGACGACGCCCAGGACCACTACCACCCCACCGAGACCGAGTGCCGCGAGGTCGTCGAACGTCAGCAGCGTCGCCAGCGAGATGAAGACGAACGAGAGGACGACCAGCGTGACGTCTCCCTTGAACGCCTCTATCTCTGCCTCGTAGGGGAGGTCCGCGTTGCCGAGGAGGACCCCGGCCGTGGCCACCGCGGCGATGCCCGTCTCGGGCACGATCGTCTCGGCGATCCCGAACGTGGCGATCGCCCCGATCAGGACCAGCAACCGCGCGTTCTGTACCGCGTTCGACGGCGACAGGTCCACGTGTTTGAGCACGTACCACAGCGTCGCCGACGTGAGGAACCCGACGGTGAGGCCAATTCCGAGTCGGGAGACGAACGACTCGAGGAGCGCCCGGAGGCCGGTCCTACTCCCGACGGCGAGGTCGAAGACGACGACCGCGAGGATGGCCGCCGTCACGTCGTTGACGATGCCCTCCGTCTCGAGGGCCGCTCCGACCCGGTCACGGACAGAGACGACGCTCAGGACCGGCGTGACGACCGTCGGCCCGGTCGCGACGAGCAGCGCCCCTATCAGAAACGAGAGCGCCCACGAGACGCCGAGCGCGAACCGGACGACGGCGGCGGTCCCGACGAGGACGATCAGTGCGCCGACCGTCACGAGACGGGAGACCTCGTGGGGCGCCTGCCGCAGTTTCTCGACCTTCAGGTGGAAGGCCCCCTCGAAGATGATGATGGCGACCGAGAGCCCGACCACCGCAGAGAGCGGTTCCGGACCGCCGAACGACGCCAGCCCGACGAGACCGAGTCCCTCCGGCCCCACTGCGATGCCGGCCAGGACGAGAAAGAGGACGCTCGGCACCTCGAGGCGGTCGGACAGCACCTGGGCGACGACGCCCAGACCGAGGACGACCACGACCAGCGAGAGCAGTTCGGTCCCAGCGCTCACGGTCTTTCCACCTGCCAGCCCGTGTCGCTCCCGAACGTAAATAGAGTCCGGGACCGTCGCGCTCGCGACCGACCGGTCCGGTAACGCCACGGGACGAGACCGGAACTCCGGTCGGACTCCGACGGGCCCGCCGGACTGTACCGGAGACGACTCGAGGCCGGGAACGGCCTACCCTTCGGTCCCCCCGCCGGCTGGTTCGCGCTGCACCACGAGCACCGGACCCAGAAACCGGTCGGCTACCCGGTCGGCGGGCATCCCGAAGACGAACGTCGTCAGTGAGGGGTCCGTCTCACCCATCACGACGGCGTCGAACTCGCCTGCCGCCTCCGCGATGGCGTCGAGTGGCTCCCGGTCGCGTTCCACCAGCGTCTCGATCCGCGCCGGATCTACGCCCCCGTCCCCCAGTCGGTCCGCGAGTCCGTCGAGGAGTGTCGCCACGTCCGCGTCCGTCTCGTCGTCGGCGGCGACGTGGTACAGCGTCATCGAGACGTCCCGTCCCGCGAACAGCCCGACGACCACCCGTGCGAGGCGGTCGATGCCGACGGCCCCCCGGACGGCGACGAGGACGTCCTCGACCGCACCGGTCGCCTTCGGGACGAGGACGGCCAGACAGTCGTGTTCGGTCGTCGTCCGGTCGAGCGTCTTCTGGCCGTCGTGGGTGAACACGAGGCGTCGCTCGACGGTCGCACCCGCCGCCTCGAAGATGTCTCGATACTCGTCGAGGCGGTCCGTCGCGCGGTCCTCGAACTGGATCCGTGCCTGTCCCGGTGCCGTCTGTTCCGGGATGACGTGGTAGCCGAGGAGGACGACGTGGGCGTTGGCGAGGAGTTCTGGCACCCCCTCCGGTACCGACTCTCCCTCGAGGACGCGAATCGGGACGAGTATCGACGGTCGGTCGCTCATGGTCAGATATCCCCCTTGAGCGTCACGTCCCCGGCGTAATAACGGTACCACAGGTACGAGAGAGCCATCACTGCGACTCCGATGCCGATGGACGCTGGATTCATGAACGCTATCAGGCCGAAACTCGCCAGACCGCCGACCGCCGGCACGACGGGATAGCCGGGCACCCTGAAACTGGGCGTGTACCAGTCGGGGTCTCGTCGCCGCAACACGATCAGGGCGACGCAGATCAGTCCGTACATGATCAGGTGGAGGAAGGAGGCGACCTCCGCGAGCAGTTCGACTTGGCCGGTCGCGACGAGCACCAGTATCGGCCCGCCGGCGGCGAGGAGGGCGACGTGTGGCGTCCCGTAGCGGAGGTTGACCTCGCTCGCCGCCCGGGGGAGCAGTGCGTCGCGACTCAGCGCGTACACCGCACGGGAGGCACTCAGGATCGACGCGTTCGCACTCGAGAACGTCGCCAGCAGTCCCGCGCCCAGGATGGCGATGGCGCCGGGCAACCCGAGGAGGTCACGGGCCACCTCCACCATGGCCGTCTCGCCGAACTCGCCCAGTCGGTCGGCACCGAACGCGCTGGACGCGACGAAGATGGTGACGACGTAGAAGACGGTCACGACGAGGACCGACCCGACCATCGCCAGCGGGAGGTTCC
>CAZEIO010000027.1:0-216 GCA_964512525.1 uncultured Halobacteriales archaeon | reverse complement strand
TCTCACCCGCGACGGTCGCCACCTGTGCGAACCCGAGGTACGACGTGAACACGAGTGCGGCGGTCGTCAGTACCGGCAACTGTCCGCGAGAGAAGAACCGTTCGGGAACGCTCGTCCGCCCGAACACCCCTACAGCGTCGAGGACACCGTACGAGAGAAACACAGTCAACACGACGAGGAGGATGCCAACCACGGCGTTCTGTATCTTGGCGGTGT
>CAZEIO010000026.1:0-17010 GCA_964512525.1 uncultured Halobacteriales archaeon | reverse complement strand
AGAGGAGGAGCGCCGCGAGACCCACCGCGAGTACGCGAAACTCTGGGAACAGACGGCGACCGAACGGGCGGCCGACGACCGGGCACTGATCGACTTGGACCCCGCGGACCGCCGGCAGTTGCCGGACGGCCGCTGGGAACTGACCGCCCGGCGACCGGTCGAGGGCGGCGAGACGGCTGTCTCGAAGATACGCGAGGGCGACGTGGTCCTCGCGAGCGACGGCCACCCGGTCCGTGGCACGGCAGAACTCGCCCGCGTCGAGTCGCTGTCGGCCCGGGAGGTGGTCGTGACGACGGACGAACCGCTCGCGCTCCGCCGGGTGGACGTGTACCCCTCCGAACTGAGTGCCGACCGGATGCTGACCGCCCTCCACGACGCCGTCCTGCAGGGCGACCCCGACCGGAAGGACGTCCTCTTCGGCCGGCGCGACCCGGAGTTCGCGACCCCCGAGGAGACGTTCGTGGACAACAACGCCGCTCAGGACCGTGCCGTCCGCCGGGCCGTCGGCGCCGAGGACCTCGCGCTGGTGCGCGGCCCGCCTGGGACGGGCAAGACGTACACCATCGCCCGGGCGGTGCGGGCTCTCGTGGACCGGGGCGAGCGAGTGCTGGTGTCGGCGTTCACGAACCGCGCCGTGGACAACTGCCTCGCGGCACTGCGCGACCAGGGGTACGACTTCGACCCGTCATCGGGCGACGTCGTCCGCGTCGGCACCGAGACGGGCGTCCGCGAGGACCTGCAGTCGGTCCGCATCGACGCCCGGGGCGACCCCACGGAACTGGCCGACAGGCTCCGCGAGGCACCGGTCGTCGCGGCGACGACCGCGTCGTGCGGCTCGCGGGTGATGCGCGAACTCGACTTCGACGTGGCCGTCGTGGACGAGGCGGGGCAGTTGACCGAACCCGACACGCTCGCGGCGATCAACCGCGCCGACCGGTTCGTTCTCGTCGGCGACGACGACCAGTTACCACCGGTGGTCCGGGCCGACAACGACCTCTCGGTCTCGCTGTTCGAGCGACTCCGGGAGGAGTATCCCGACGCCGCCGTGACTCTCGACCGGCAGTACCGGATGGCACAGCGGATTCAGGCGTTCCCGTCGCGGGAGTTCTACGACGGGCGACTGCGACCCGCGACGCCGGCGGTCGCCGGCCGGTCGCTCGCGGACCTCGACGGCGTGGACCCGTCTCGGCTTGCGGACGGACTCGACGGCGTCTCTTTCGTGGACGTACCCGGCGACGACGCGCCCCGGACGGACACCGCGGAGGCCGACAGGGTGGCCGAGGTGGTCGCGGACCTGCGACGGGCCGGCGTGTCCCCCGACGACATCGGCGTCATCGCGCCGTACCGGGCACAGGTGGCCGAGATCGGTCGGCGCGTGGACGTGACCGTGGACACCGTGGACCGGTTTCAGGGGTCGAGCGAGGAGGCCGTCGTCGTCTCCTTCGTCGCGACCGGCGACCTCGACGGGCCCATCTTCGAGGACTACCGCCGGGTGAACGTGGCACTGACCCGGGCGAAGCGAGCGCTGGTCCTCGTCGGCGACGCCGGGGCACTCCGCACCGACCCGGTGTACGAGCGGATGGTGGACTGGGCACAGCGGTGAGCGTCGGCGACAGGACCGGCCGGGCTGCGACAGCCGGGTCACTGACGCGCGGGAGTGACCCGTGTCGGTTCGGCGACGACTACCAGGCGAACCTAAAGAGCAGGAAAAACGTCGCGTAGGCGCCGATCGTGGAGATGAGCGGCACGAGGTTCTGCATCGCGACCACGCGCCCCGTCGTGGCCGGGTCGAACAGGTCGGCCGCGGACACCGCTTCGGGGTCCTCCTCGCCGATGGCCGGGGCGGTCTCGCCGGGGTCGTCGGCCGCGAGGGCATCGACGCTCACGGCCGGCGTCTCCTCGCCGCGCAGTCCCTCGGAGACGGTGACGGAGCGAGTCGCCCGGCCCCAGCCGAGACCGACGATGGACATCGTCGCGATGATGACGAAGGAGGCGGGGATACCGAGGATCGACAGCGTGGTGACGATGGTAGAGGCGACGACGGCGACCACGATAGCTGCCGTCAGCGGCAGGTCGGTGATGTCGTCTCCGAGCGTCGCGAGCGTCCGTCGAGCGATGGTGAAGGCGCCGACGGCGACGGCACCGCCGCCGAGGAGGATCAGCGGGTCGAGTGCGACGCCGGCGGCGAACAGCGGCGCGACGGCGTTGGCGATGTTCGACGTGCCGGAGGAGAAGGCCATCAGGCAGCCGATGGCGACGACGACGACGGTACCGACGAGTTCGCGCGGCGTCGTGTTCGGGCCGAGTCGTGGTCGCGGGACGCCGCCCGACCGGTCGAAGACGACCAACGGACCGTCGGTCCGTTCGACGGCGACGTACTCGTTGATGGAGGCGTAGAGGTAGCGACCGACGACCGCCGACACCCAGAAGCCGACGATGGGCGAGACGATCCACCAGACCGCTATCTCGCCCATGACCGCCCAGTCGAGTGCCCCGGTCGCGACGCCGAGGCCCGCGATGGCGCCGACGGCCGTCATCGACGTCGAGGCCGGTACGCCGAAGACGTTCCCGACGAACAGAGCTCCGCCGATGAAAAAGAGGACGACGATGCTCGCCTCGACGGTCCACACCTCGGGGTTGGTCACGAGTTCGCGACCGAGGGTGTCCACGACCTCGCGGCCGATGGTCCACGCCCCGAGGAAGAAGAAGACGGACATCAACAGCGCGGCCGCCAGCTTCGAGACGACGCCCGCGCCGACGGCCGGTCCGAACGCCGGGCCGGTCGTCGAGCCGCCGATATTGAACCCCACGAACGCCGCGACGAGGACACCGACCGCGAGGAAGACGCCTACCACGGTGACTCACCTTGTGTTACCGTCACTTGAATCGTACGCGGTCCAGTATTATAACTGCCGTTCTCGGCGTCGGCCTACGCCGCCGGCAGGCGTATCGTGACGACCGGGTCCTCGTCCAGCGTGACGGAGAACTCGCCGTTCGAGTGCTCGACGGACCACCTGATGAGCCACAGGTCCACGCCCTGCAGGTGTTCGAGTGGGGACTCCTTCTCGCCGCCGACGACGCGGAGGTCGTCCACGTCGTACGAGCCACCGCGGTCCACTATCTCGAGGACGGCCGACTCCCCGTCCGTCCGCACCGTCACGTCCAGGTCGAACCGGCCGTCGTCGGCCGCCATCTCGAAGAGGTCCCGCACGGCCGCCGGCAGCGTCGGGTCCACGCGAGCACGGACCGTGTCGGTCGCCGTCACCCGGACCTGCGCCGTGTCGCCGTCGTCGCCGTCGCGCATCTCGTCGGTCGTGCGACGGACCAACCGTGTGAGGTCCACGACCGTCGCCTCCTCGTCTGCGTCGTGTTCGATGACGCTGCGGAAGGTCCGTACCTGTTCGCTGATGGCTATCAGGTCCTCGGCGGCGGCGCGGATCTTCGACCGCGCCCGCTCGACGGTGGACGGGTCGTCCGGGTCGAGGAAGTCGGCGTACCCACGGATGACGCCCGCCTGGTTGCGGAGGTTGTGCCGGAGGACGCGGTCGAGGACGGCCACCCGCTGTTCCTGTTCGCGGCGCTGTGTGACGTCACGCTGGAGCCCGAGGAAGTGCGTCACCTCGCCGTCCGCGCCGTGGACGGGGACGATGTCGAGGGCGTTCCAGAACGGCAAGCCGTCCTTCCGGTAGTTCAGCAGTTCGACAGAGACGGGTTCGCGACGGTCGATCGCCCGCCGTATCCGGGCGACAGTGTCGGGATCGGTGAACTCGCCCTGCAGGAAGCGACAGTTCCGGCCGATTATCTTCTCGGTGTCGTAGCCGGTGATTCGCTCGAAGGCCTCGTTGGCGTAGATGAGCGGCGTGTCTTCTTGCCGGGCGTCCGCGATGGTGATGCCCTGCGCTGCCACCTCGATGGCCCGCCCGAAGAGGTCGAGACGGCGCTGTTGCTCCTTGCGCTCGCTGAGGTCGCGCACGACCAACTGGACGACCGTCCGACCCTCGTAGGTCACCGCCACGCCGGCGATACTACAGGGCACCGACTCGCCGTCGGCTCGTTCGAGTGTCACCTCGACGTACGAACTGCTGCGGCCGTCCTCGGCGACGTCGTCGAGGATGTCCTCGACGGCCGCGACGTCCTCGTCGGCGACGAACGAGCGGAGTTGCCGACCCTCGAGTGCACCGGCGTCGGCCACGTCGAGCATCTCGACCGTGGCGGTGTTGCCGTACAGCACCGTGCCGTCGTCCACCAGCACGATGCCCTCCGGCGTCAGTTCCACCAGCTGACGGTACTGTTGCTCCCGCTCGACGAGACGGAGCGACGCTCGCCGTGCCTGGAGCAGGTTCTCGACCCGACGCCGGAGCGTCGTCTGCCGGACGGGCATCGTTATCACGTCGTCCACGAGCCCGAAGTCGTGGTCGTCGTGCGCCGTCCCCGCCGCCTGCCCGTCCTCCTCGTCCGACTGCAACAGCACGTGCGGGAGGTACACCGGGTCGGTGGCGGCCTTTCGCTCGGCCAGCAACCCCTCCGCCGCCCGTCGGACGTCCTCGGTGAATACGCAGAGGTCGTACTCGGGGAGGTCCGCGAGGGAGTCCACCGTCAGCACGCGGTAACTGGGGAACGAGCCGAACCAGTCCGCGAGCAACTCCCTGTCACGGCCCTCCTCCAGCAGCAGTAACACCTTGTCGGGGTCGGTGGTGGGCCGGTCGAGGGCCGGTCGGCCCGTCTCCATGTTCCGCAGTATATGCGTCGAGGTGATAACGACACCGGCTCCGACGACGCCGGCGGACCGCGTTCGCCAGGTGATTCACCGGCGTCCGGAGGCCGGGCGGCGCGGGTCCCGTGACCACGACCCTCGTGGGGACGCGCCAGTCGGTATATATCAGTGGATTACGTCTGGTGCCGTATGACAGAGCGCCTTTCGACCGGCGTGGCAGGTCTCGACGCCGTGTTGCAGGGGGGACTGCTCGCGGGGCGGAGTTACATGCTCCGCGGCCCGGCCGGCGCCGGGAAGACCATTCTGGGATTTCACTTCCTCGCGGCCGGCGTCGAACGCGGCGAGTCCGTCCTTTTCGTCAACCTCGAGGAGGACGTCGAGGAACTGCGCAGCGACGCCGCATCCCTCGGCTTCCCGGTCGAGGAGATGTCGTTCGTGGACGCGAGTCCGTCGGCGTCGGTGTTCACGCAGGACGAGTCCTACGACGTGTTCACGGCGGAAGACGTAGAGAGCGACGCCCTGAGCGACCGCATCGTCGAGGGCGTCGAGTCGGAGTCGCCCGACCGGGTCGTGGTGGACCCGCTGACGCAGTTGCGCTACCTCGCGAGCGGCGAGTACCAGTTCCGCAAGCAGGTGGTCGGACTGATGCGCTACCTCACCGAGGACGCCACCGTCCTGTTCACGACGCAGGACACCGCCTCGACGCCGACGGAGGAACTGCAGTACATCAGCGACGGAACGATCGTCCTCTCCCGTGAAGACCGCACCGAGCAGATAGCCGTCCCGAAGTTCCGGGGGTCGGGTACCCGTGGCGGCGACCACGCGTACCGCATCACCGACGAGGGAATCCGGGTGTTCCCGGAACTCGACCCCGCGACCGTGACGCCGACCGAGTTCGAGTCCGAGACGCTGTCCTCTGGCGTCGCGGAGATAGACGAACTGCTCTCGGGCGGCATCGAGCGAGGGACGGTCAACATGATAACCGGCCCGACCGGTGTGGGGAAGACGACGCTCGGCACGCAGTTCGCGCGGGCGGCGGCCGAACGTGGCGAGCGGACGGTCGTGTACCTCTTCGAGGAGAACAGGCGAACGTTCATGCAGCGAGCGGCTGCCGTGGGCATCCCGGTCGAGGAGATGGTCGGCCGCGGCACGCTTCGCGTCGAGGAAATAGAGGCGCTGAACCTCGCGCCTCAGGAGTTCGCCCAGACCGTCCGGCGGGACGTCGAGGAGAACGACACGGCCATCGTGATGGTGGACGGCGTGGCCGGCTACCGGCTGACGTCCGGCGGCGACCGGCGGGACCTCCTCCGCCGTCTGCACGCCCTCGGCCGGTACCTGAAGAACAAGGGCGTGACGACGCTGCTGATGGACGAGACCTCGAACGTGACCGGCCAGTTCACCGCCACCGACGAGAACATCAGCTACCTCGCCGACAGCGTCGTTTTCCTGCGGCACGTCGAACTCAGGGGGGAACTCCGGAAGGTCATCGGGGTGCTGAAGAAGCGAACGAGTGACTTCGAGCGGACCCTCCGGCACTTCGAGATCACGGGCGACGGCATCCGCGTCGGGGAACCGTTGACCGGTCTCCGGGGCGTGCTCACCGGGACGCCGGAGTTCATCGACGACGACTGAGTGCGGCTGGCACTGCCGGTGGTCCGTCGGCCGCCGCAGGCCCCGGCCGGCAGTTCGACACCCATTAGGCACAGACCGACCAGGCGTGGGCATGGAGCCGAAGCGAGCCCTGACGAGCGTGGACCTCCGGGCGCTGACGAGAGAACTGTCCGCGCTCGAGGGGGCCGTCGTGGACAAGGTTTACCTCTACGACGACCGGAGTTTGCGCTTCAAGCTGCGGGACTTCGACCGCGGGCGGCAGGAACTGTTCGTCCTCGTCGGCGACGAGACTGGCCTGCACACCGTCGCGCCCGACCGCGTCCCGGAGGCGCCCGAGCGGCCACCCGAGTTCGCGACACAACTCCGCAACCGTCTCTCGGGGGCAGACCTCGTCGCCGTCGAGCAGTACGGGTTCGACCGCGTCGTCCGCCTCGACTTCGAGCGGCCGGACGGGAACACGAGCGTCGTAGCCGAACTGTTCGGCGACGGCAACGTGGCGGTCCTCGACGGTAACGGCGAGACAATCGCCTGTCTCGAGACGGTGCGGCTGAAGTCCCGTACCGTCGCGCCGGGCGCGCCGTACGAGTACCCCGGCGAGCGGGTCGATCCCCTCTCGCTGGACGACGACGCATTCGCCGCCGCGATGCGAGACTCGGACTCGGACCTCGTGCGGACGCTCGCCACCCAACTGAACTTCGGCGGCCTGTACGCAGAGGAACTCTGCACGCGGGCGGGCGTGCCGAAGACGCTCGCGGTGGCCGAGGCCGACGCCGACCACTTCCGGGCGCTGTACGACGCCGTCGAGGGCCTCGACGCCGACCTCCGAGAGGGTCTCGACCCGCGGATATACCACGATCCGTCGCAGGCCGAGGACGGGAGCGACGAGGGAGACGACGCCGGGCCCCGCGGCCCGCCGGTGGACGTGACGCCAGTCGGGCTCGTGGAGTACGAGGACGGCACCGGCGACGACGACCGCTCGGGGCTGGTCGCGGAGTCGTTCTCGTCGTTCGACGACGCCGTCGCGGAGTACTTCCGCCGCCGCCGCGCGGCCGACGAGGCGGTCGAGACGACGCGCGACCGGCCGGACTTCGAGGGCGAGATAGCGAAGTTCGAGCGCATCGTCGAACAGCAGGAGAGCGCCATCGAGGACTTCGAGGCGGAGGCGGCCGAGTACCGGGAGCAGGCCGAAGCGCTGTACGCCAACTACGACCTCGCGGACGAGGTGCTCTCGACGGTGCAGGCAGCCCGGACCGAGGACCGCCCGTGGGAGGAGATAGCAGAGCGACTGTCGGAGGGCCGCGAGCGGGGCATCCCCGCGGCCGAGGCGGTCGAGTCCGTGGACGGCAGCGAGGGCACCGTCACCGTCGAGCTCGACGGCCACGCGGTCGAACTCCACGCCGACGAGGGGGTCGAGCACAACGCCGACCGCCTCTACCGGGAGGCAAAGCGCGTCGAGGAGAAGGCCGAGGGCGCCAGAGAGGCCGTGACGGACACGCGCGAGCAACTGGCCGCGGTGAAGGAGCGTCGCGAGCAGTGGTCTGCAGACGACGGCGAGGGCGGCGCAGACGACGGCGAGGACGAGTCCGAGGACGAGGCGGACGTGGACTGGCTCTCCCGGCCCTCGGTACCGGTGCGGAAGGACGAACAGTGGTACGAGCGGTTCCGGTGGGTCCGGACGAGCGAGGACTTTCTCGTCCTGGGCGGGCGCAACGCCGACCAGAACGAGGAACTCGTCGAGAAGTACCTCGAGCGGGGCGATCTCTTCTTTCACACGCAGGCCCACGGCGGCCCGGCGACGGTGCTGAAGGCCGCCGACCCGAGCGAGTCCGCCCGCGACGTGACCGTGCCCGAACGGAGTCGCGAGGAGGCCGCCCGCTTCGCGGTATCGTACTCATCGGTGTGGAAGGCGGGCCAGTTCGCCGACGACGTGTACATGGTCGACCACGACCAGGTGTCGAAGACGCCCGAGAGCGGCGAGTACCTCGCCAAGGGCGGCTTTGCGGTGCGGGGCGACCGCACCTACTTCCGGGACACGCCGGTGGACGTGGCCGTCGGCATCCAGTGCGAACCGTCAACGCGCGTGGTGGGCGGGCCGTCGGCACCGGTCGAGACGCAGGCTGAGACGACCGTGGCCGTCGAACCGGGTCGGTTCGCGCAGGGCGACGTGGCGAAGCGCATCTACCGAACCTTCCGGGAGCGGTTCGCCGACGAGAGCTTCGTCCGGAAGGTCGCGAGTCCCGACCGCATCCAGCACTTCCTCCCGCCGGGCACCTCCCGGATGATCGACGACTGAGGTGACACCCGGGCGGTGCCCGCGGATGGCAGGACACTTGTCGGGCGCGCACGGAGCGACGGTATGCGCGTTCAGGACCGGGCACTGGGCGAGGAGGGGCGCGAGCGGTGGACGCTCGTCCCCGAGAGTCTCGACGACCTCTGGCACCTCCAGTACGTCGTCGAGCCTGGGGACCTGGTCTCGGGCGACACGAGCCGGCGCATCCAGCGCGACGACGACCGACTCCGCGACACCGGCGGCCAGCGCGAACCGATGCACGTCACCCTGCGGGTCACGGACGTCGAGTTCGCGAAGTTCGCTAACCGCCTTCGGATAGGCGGAGAGATCGTGGACTGTTCCCGGGAGGACCAGCTCGGCCACCACCACACGCTGAACGTCGAGTCGCGGACGGAGATCGCGGTCGAGAAGGAGTTCAAGCCGGACCAGCGCCAGCGCATCGAGGACGCGGTCGCGGCCAGCGAGAACCCGGACGTGGCCGTCGTCACCGTCGAGGAGGGCCAGGCGTACGTCCACACCGTCGCCCAGTACGGCGTCGAAGAGTACGCCTCGGTATCGGGGCCGACGGGGAAGGGCGAGTACGCCCAGGACCGCTCGGCACTGTTCGACCGGCTCGTGGACACGCTGGGCCGACTGGACGTGGACGCCATCGTCCTCGCGGGGCCGGGCTTCACGAAGGAGGACGCCCTCGACTACGTGGAACGCGAGGCACCAGCGATCGCGGAATCGGTGACCGTCGTGGACACCGCGAGCGTCGGGGACCGCGGCGTCCACGAGGTGCTCAAGCGCGGTGCCGTTGACGACATCCAGCAGGAGACTCGGGTGGCCCGCGAGGCCGAGTACATCGACGAACTAACCGACCGCATCGCGACCGACGGCGCGGTGGCGTACGGTCCCGACGCGGTCGCACAGGCCGTCGAGTTCGGTGCCGTCGAGCGACTCCTCGTCCTCGACGACTGGCTGCGGGACCGCCGTGCGGCCGGCGCGGACCTCCCGAAGGACGAGGAAGACACTGCCGGCGCCGGGGGCGAGTCCGACGAGCCGCGCGTCACGGCGGTCGGGGGCGGCGGTGGCCAGGCGGCAGACGAGAGCGTGGACGACGACCCGGGGACGGCGGGCGACGGCGACTCCGGTCCCGACCCGGACGACCTGCTCCGGAGCGTCGAACGTCAGGGCGGCGAGGTAACGATGTTCTCGAGCGAGTTCCCGCCGGGGCAGCAACTCTCGAACCTCGGCGGCATCGCCGCGCTCCTGCGCTACCGCATCGACTGAGGCCGGCGGGGGTCATCGCGACGGTCACAGCTGTTCGCAAGACGAAATAGCGCCGCGTCGTCACGCAAACTCTGCACGCCGGTGACGATGAAAGAATTAATACCGGTGCTCCCGTGGTGAGGGACGATGAGCGTTGACCCCAGCGAATACGACCTCGACGAACTCCGGGACATCGCCGGGGTCGAGGGCGACTCGGACGGGGACAGCGACGGGGGAGAGTCGCCGGCACCGGAGGACGACGGGAGCGGAGAGGGTGCCGGCGATGGCGACCCCGGCGAGACCGGGACGGGGGCGGCGTCCAAGGACGGCGCGACGGACGCCGAGGCCGAAGTGGGCGGGGTCGATACCGAACTCGGGGACGAGACGACCGACGAGTGGGAGTGGGTGTCGCTCCCGGACGACGATGGCGAGACGAGCGAGACGACCGACGACGCGAGAGCGGCGAGCGACACCGACCCCGGCCAGACCACCCCCGACCGGGAGTCGGAACGAGACGGCCGCCCGGACTGGGCCGTCAGCAGGGCCACCGACGGACCCGTGGCGGACGCCGCGGCAGGAAGAGACGCCGGCGCGACGGCATCCCCCCCTGACGGCCGTGACGAGGACCGGATGGCATCGGTACCGATCGGTCTCGACGTCACGGCCGGTTCCTCGGTCGGCGAACCGGCGACCCTCGAGGCACCGACTCTCGAACGGCCGGAGGACGACGACGACGGTCTCGAGGCGTTCCTCGACGACACCACCACGCCCGACAGCACCACCTTCGAGTCGGCGATGCGGGCAGACGACGACGGCGTAGGCATCGACCTCGAGGCGGTGGACGGCGAGAGGGACGACGAGAGCCGACCGCTGTCGGAGAAGGTAGCAGACGTCCTCTACACGGACGACGAGGAGTCCTGACGGCGGTCGCCGGAGTGCGGCCCGGCGGCAAGCCGTCACCGTGGCGGCCGGCCCCGACAGCTCGTGCTCCGGTCGGGAGTGAACTAACCGCCCGTGTCGGGCGAGCGCATAGCTACAATTATACCGTCGGTAACTGAATGGCCGCGCATGGCGACCGAACAAGACGACTCGCCGGCGGGGAAGACACGGTTCGTCGACCTGGACGAACTCTCGTACGACGAGTTGCGCTCGCTCGCGAAGGAGTACGAGGACGTGGACGGCTCGGCAAGCGCCGCCGACATCCGCGACGCGCTCCAGGCGACGGGTGACTTCGGCGACGAGTCCACGCCGACGCCCGTGGGCGTCAAACTCGGGAGCACCCGGACGGTGGTGGCGGTGCCCGGTCTCGGCGGCATCGACTGCCACGCCACGCTGACGTGTACGGCGACGTACACCGACGCCCTCACGGGCGAGGAACAGGTGCTGTACGGCGAGGAGGCCGCGACGGAGTACCCCGACCGCGCGGAGTACATGCTCCGGTCGGGTCTCCCCGAGGACGAGAAGCGGGCGGAGATGGCCACGTCGTTCTTCCAGGACTTCGTCACGGACAACGGCGTCCCCAGCGACAGTGCGGTCGTGTACGCCATCCCGGCGCTAGAGAACGAGCAGGGGCTTGCCTACCTCGAGAGCGTCATCGACGACAGCACCATCGGCGACGCGATGATGCGCTCGTACCCCGAATCGCTGTGTTCGTCGATTCCGGCGATGGGCGACGGACTGGAGGCCATCGAGGACATCTTCGTCGCGGTCAACATGGGCTCGACCAACCTCGAGGCGGTGGCGTACCGCCGGGGCGAACAGCTCGACCGCTTCGCCACGGGTGCGGTGACGGGCAACGAGGTGGACCGTCGTATCGCGACCCTCGTCGAGGAGGAGACGCAGGGCCGCGTCAACGTGGACCGCACGACCGCCCGCGAGTACAAGGAGGAGTACGCCGACTTCGTCTCCTTCGAGCCGTTCACGGACGTCATCCAGCAGCCCGGCGGCGGCGCTCACGAGTTCACCATCGAGGACAGCGTGATGGACGCCCTCGACGAGTACGTGGACGACGTCGTCGAAGCCGTCGCAAACGAGTTCCTCCCGCAACTCGCGAACGACTACATGAAGACGTACACCACCGCCCTCGAGCAGCCGGTGGTGCTCACCGGCGGGATGGTCTCCATCCGCGGCATCGAGGAGGAGATAGAGCGCCGTCTCTCGGACGAACTCCAGCGCGACATCGACGTCGCGTCGCCGGACGACCCCGTCACGGCGGCGGCCCGGGGCGCACAGCGCATCGCCGGCCGTCTCGTGGACAGCGGCTGAGACGGGGTCGGCGTGGTCGGTCGGTCGCCGACCAGTGGCGCGTCGCACGCAGGCCCGTCGTCCACGACCGCGACGGCGCGTCTTTCGCGCTCGCTCCCGGCGAGTTCTCTCAGTCCACGCCGAGACTGATCTCGGCGAGTTGGATCAACACCGACGCCATACTCGAGTGGGCGCTCCAGATGGCCGTCTCGGCGTCTTCGTCTCCGACCACGCTGAGGAGGACGACGTCGTCGTCCACGAACAGGAAGCGTCCGCTCCGGTCCTCGCCCGCGAGGGCCGTCGGCGGCGTCGCCGTCTCGACGGGCGACGAGAACCGTCCACGGACCGTCTCGCTCACGCTCACGATGGTCACGTCGCTGTCGGCGGCGACGCGGTCGAGTGCCTCGACCACGGCGGGGGGCGCGAGCGCGGGGAGTCTCGTGCCGAACAGGACGCGGTCCTCGGCGTCGTCGAGTAACTCCACGACCCGGTCGGTGACCACCTCTCGGCCACGGACGGTCCAGATGTCCTCGCGCTGTTCCTCGCTCTCGTCGCCACGGACTCGTTCGACGTAGTCGAACGCACGGTCCGTCTCGCGGTCGAACCGCTCGCGAAGTGTCGAGCGGGCGGCGTCCACGCTCACCGGCCGGTAGCGCATCGGCGAGGACTGCTGGACGCTCGCGAGTCCACGGTCGGCCAGCGACTCTGCCGCGCTGTACACCTGCGACCGTGGCACGTCGGTGACGCGGGACACGTCCCGCGCGGTGCCGGACCCGAGTCGCTGGAGTGCGATGAACACCCGTGCCTCGTAACTCGTCAGGCCGAGGCGCTCGAAGGACTCCACCGCGCGTCGCTCGTCGCCGCCGTCCGAGCCCCCGTCGGCATCGCCGGACTCCTCAGCCATCGTCCGCACCCCGGCGACCGTCGCCCGCGCCGTCGAACGTCTGGTCGTCGTCGGCGTCCTCGTCCGTTTCGTCGGACCCGTACCCGTTCCCGCGGTCCTCACCCGGTCCCGGCACGCCGTCGTCCGTCTCGCTCCCGTCTGCCGCTCCGGTCGCGTCCGCGCCGGTCTGGTCCGCGACGTTGGCGGTCGGTCGGGTCTCCGGTCCACTCCCGTCGGCGACGTCGGGACCGGCGTACCGGGTCCAGACGACGAGCAGACTGGGCAGGACCAGCACGCTCGCGAGGAAGGCGTACACGATGGTCAGGCCGGTGATGAGACCGAACTGCTGGAGCGCGGGGAAGATGGCGATGACGAGCGTCCCGAAGCCGCCGACGGTCGTCGCGGCCGACCCGAGGAGCGCCCCGCCGGTGCCGGTCACCGTCGTCTCCATGGCCGCGTGGACGTCGCCCTGTCGTTCGAGTTCGAGCGTGTAGCGCTCGCTGAGGTGGATCGAGTAGGCCACGCCGAGACCGACGGTCAACGAGGTGATGGTCCCGGTGAGGACGTTGAACGGCTGGCCGAGCGCGAACATGGTGCCGACGATCCACGCCACCGAGAACCCGACGGGGAGCAGCGTCACCGCACCAAGCGAGGCACTGCCCTCGGTCACGCGATAGGCGATCATGAGAAACAGAAACACCGCGACGAGCGAGACGGCGAGGCTCTCGACGACCGTGTCGAAGAGGTCGTTCTGGACGATCTGGTTGACGACCTGTGACCCGGTGGCCGTCGCCTCGACGCCGTCGCCGGTTGCCGCTGCCGCCATCGCCCGCGTCTCTTCCGTCACCGCGGCCGTCCCGGCGGTTCCCTTCACCGAGACCACGATCCGGGCCGCGACGTACTCGCCGTCCACCCGCTGAACGACGTTCGCGGCACGGTCGGGTGCGGCGGCGAAGAAGCCGTCGAGGACGCCCTCGACGTTCCGGTCGGGGACGCCGTCGCCGTCCGTGTCGGCCGCCTCGAAGGTGGCGTTGAACGTCTCGTTGTTCGCCGCGACGGCGCGCATCTCCCGGAGCGGTGCCGTGAGCGACGGCTCGTCGTTCGAGAGGACGAAGGTCACCGGCGAGTCGGCGGCCCGGCGTTCGGCGGCCGCCAACCGCTCCATCCCCGCCGGCGTGGCGAGTGCGCCGCCGTCGGCGCGCAACAGCACCTGCGACTGGGCGTCCTCGCGCCGGAAGTTCTCGTTGACGTACGCCAGGTTCGACTTCGCGCTGTACTCCGAGGGTCGGAACGGCTCCGGCAGCGAGTCCATCCACTCCGGTGGGTCCTCGGCGATGAAGTCGGACTGCTCGAAGCTGGTCGAGACCTGACTGCCGGCCGCGCCGGCGACGGCAGTCACCAGTACCGCGAGGACGATGACGGCCAGCGGCGCTCGCCGCGCGGCGGCCGCGCCGACCGACAGCAGCGAACTCAGCGGCCCACCGCCCGTGCCGAAGGCCCGCTTGCGCCGGTCGAGACCGAACCCCTCCAGCAGGCCGTCGAGTTCGACCTTCAGCGCGGGGACGAACAGCCCGAAGATGCCCATCGCCGCGACGATGCCAACCGACGAGACGACGCCGAAGTCCCGAATCGGACCCAGCGGGCTGATGAGATTCGAGGCGAAGCCGATGACCGTCGTCGCCGTCACCCACAGGAGGGCGACTCCGACGCCGGCGAGTGCGGTCCGCATCGCCCGGCGCGGACTGACGTCGTCCGCGGTGCGCTGTTCGCGGTGACGCATGAAGATGTGAATGGCGTAGTCGATGGAGAGACCGATGAGCAACACCGGCACCGCGATCAGGATCTGGTTGAACGCGATCCCGAACCATCCCATGAAGCCGAAGGTAACCGCGAGGACGGCGAAGATGCCGACGAATCCGAGGACGATGTCGAGGAGGTCGCGGTAGGCGACCAGGAGTGCGACGAGGACGAACAGGAGTGCGAGCGGTCCGACCAGCAGGAAGCTATCGGTCTGCGACCGGGATATCTCGTCGCTGATGATACCGAAGCCGAAGACGACGTACTCGTCGTCGGTCCCGCCGGTGGCCTGCGCCACGTCCGAGAGTTCGAGTTGGGCGTCGGTGATGGACTCGGCCGGCCCACCCGGTCCCTGCACGGGGCCGTCGGACTCCGTCTGCTGGACGACGATCATCGTCCGGGCGGTCGCCGTCGTGGACCCCTGCTCGTAACCGGTCGGGAGCAACTGGAAGACGAGGTCGCGGCTCGGACCGTCGTCGCCGCCCGGCGGCGTCGGACCGTCGCCCCCGTCCTCGCCGGCGAGGACCGTCGCGACGACGTCCTCGACGGCGGAGTCGTTCATCGACTCGAGCTGTGCGACCTGCTCGTCGAGCGTCGGCCGCGACGCGTTCGCGAGCGCCTGCCGGCGCTCCCGCAGGTCACGAAAGTCCGCCTGCAGGTCCTCGAACGCCGCCTGGAGCTCCTCGCCGCGCTCCTGCAGGACCGATGCCTCGGCCTCGAGCGCACTGAACCGGTCGGCGAGGACGCCACGCGTGCCCAGCCGGTACACGCGCTCGAACTCACTCTCGACCCGGGCGGCACGCTCCTCGAAGGTCTGCTGGTCGATGTCGCCGGCCTCGCGGGCGAGTCGCAGGCGCGTGAGATTCGTCTGGAGGTCCCGCGTCCGCCGCCACGCGCGGTCGAAGCTAGCCGTCTCGGACTCGTTCAGCGGCCGAACTGCGTCGGCCCTGGCGGCCGCGAGGTCGTTCTGGATAGCGGTCACGCGGCGGTCGTAGGTGGACTGCGATATCTCGCCGGCCCGTAGCGAGGCGTTCAGCCGCACCAGTTCCGCCTGCAGGGTCCGCGTCTCGTTGAGTGCGTCTCGGAGGACCACGACGGTGGCGTTCAGTTCGCGCTGGCGCTCTCGCAGCGACTCGCGGTCACGCTGGAGAGCCCCACGGCGGTCCTGCAGCGTGGCGTTTCGCTCGCGAAGCCGTTCGGCGTCGTCCTGCAGGTTCCGGAACTGTTCGACTCGGATGGCAGTCGTCGCGACGACGTTCGCGACGCCGACCACCGGTCGGTCGGTCGCGAGCGTGGCGTTGATAGACTCGTCGTCGCGCAGGGCCTGCTGGAACCGCAGCGAACGCAGCAGCGAGTCGCGCGAGAGGACGTTGCCGTCGTCGTTGCGGACGATGACCTGAACGGTCGTCGTGTTGGCGTCCCCGGCGGTGAAGTTCGTCTCGACGTAGTCGAGTGCCCGTGTGGCCTCGCTGTCGCTCTCGAACTGTGACAGCGAGGACGCCTGCTCTACCTGCGTGGCACCGGCCCCGAGGGCCCCGACGACAACCAGCGACAGCAGGATGATCGGTTTGCTGTAGTTCGCGACGAGTGATCCAAGTCGGCGGCTCATCGCTCCCTCCCACCGTGCGTCGCCGTCGGCCTCCGACGGACCCGGAACATCGTTGTTGTTAGTCCGCTACTGACAGGCCGTCGGTTTAGGCCCGTCGTCTCGCGCCGGAGCGAGAGTGGTCGTCTGCCGGGGTGGCGGCGACCCACGCAGTTTTTAACGACTGCGGCCGAAGGACGGACAAGACGCCGCGGGGAGGCCGCGGGACAGCGGCCGACGGTTGCGAGACACCGGGGTCGTCCCGTTCGCCCCCGGGCGTTTCCGTACGGAAGCAGCAGCTTTCGGGAACACCAATGGAAATCGAGATTGCCACCATCGGCGGCTACGAGGAGGTCGGACGGCAGATGACTGCCGTCCGTGCCGGCGACAACGTCGTCATCTTCGACATGGGACTGAACCTGTCGAAGGTCCTCATTCACGACAACGTCGAGACGGAGCGGATGCACAGCCTCGACCTGATAGACATGGGCGCCATCCCCGACGACCGGGTGATGTCGGACCTGGAGGGCGACGTCCAGGCGATCGTGCCGACTCACGGTCACCTCGACCACATCGGCGCCATCTCGAAGCTGGCCCACCGGTACGACGCTCCCATCGTCGCGACGCCGTTCACC
>CAZEIO010000025.1:9890-17121 GCA_964512525.1 uncultured Halobacteriales archaeon | reverse complement strand
CGGCCTCGCGGTCGTGGAGCCACTCGACGGCCGCCTCGACGTCAGCGACGGAGTCCATTCGCTTCTCGACGTCGTCGAGGTGGGTGTACTCGCGGCCGTAGCCGGAGGAGCCGCGGACGTTCGGCTCCAGGACGGCGTAGCCCCGCGCGAGGAGGTACTGCTTGACGGCGCGGAAGCCCGGCCGTCGCTGGCTCTCGGGACCACCGTGGATGTCGACGACGACGGGCGTGTCGTTCGCCTCGGCGTCGGCGGGCAGGGTGAAGAAGGCGGGCACCTCGAGACCGTCGAAGCTCTCGAAGTGGACGAGGTCGGGTGCCCGGAACGTCTCCGGGGGGATGCCGGCGGTGGAGGCGTTCGTCCAGCGCTCGCTCGCGCCCGTCTCGACGTCAACGACGTACACGTCCGGGTTGTCCGTCGCGCCGTGGGCCGTCACGGCGAACGACTCCCCGTGCGGGCCGAAGGAGACGCCGCCAGCGAGTCCGCCCGGCAGGTCCGGGTCCGGCTGTTCCGCGACGGTCGTCGGTGCCGCGAGTTCGCCGACCGTGAGTTCGGTGTACCCCTCGACGTTGCGCGAGTACACGAGACGGCCGCTGTCGGCGTCGAGCGTGACGCCGCTTACGTTCCAGTCGCCGCCTTCCACGACCGTCTCGAGGTCGCCCTCCTCGACGTCGAGACGCGCGAGGTAGGTCGTGTCCGCATCCCGGTCCGTCGTGCAGTAGATGCTCTCACCGTCGGGACCCCACTCGAGGCTGCCGTAGCGGACGTCGCCGTCGTGTGGCGTGAGGTGGTCCATCGCCCCGCTGTCCAGGTCGAGAACGTACACGTCCTGGTCGAAACTGGAGTGGGCCTGCACGACCGCGAGGCGGTCACCGTCGGGCGCGAAGCCGGCGGGCTCGTACCAGCCGTCCGTCTCGCGGACGAGCGTGGCTGCCTCGCCGACCTCGTCGCGGCCCTGGACGTAGATGTCGAAGACGCCCTCGTCGCGGCGGTTCGAGGAGAAGGCGAACCGCTCGCCGTCGGGACCCCACCCGCCCCAGTTGTGCTTCGCGTCGGGGTGGCGCGTGAGGTTCACCACCTCGGAGCCGTCCGCCGAGAGGCGGTAGAACTGCGCTCGCTCGTTGCCGCCCTCGTCCATCCCGAAGACCAGTTCCGGTCGCTCCGGCGAGAACGTGGCGAAGGAGACGGGTTCGTCGTAAAAAGTCAACTGCTCCGGCCACGATCCCGGTTCGTCCATCGCCCACACTTGGCTCACGCCGGTCGTGTCGATGCGGAAGGCGAGTCGCTCCCCCTCGGGTCCCATCGTGGCCCCACCGGCCCCCCGCACGCTCAGGTAGCGCTCTATGTCGTACGCCATACCTGTCATGTGGACACGGTTCGCAAACCGCTTTCGACTGCGGCACGCCCGGGCCGACCCGTCGCACTTATTTCCCGCCCGCGAGGGCATGCGTCCGTGCAGGTTGCGCTGGTCGCGCCGGAGACCGTCCACCACGACGGCGCCGTCCACCCCGCCCGGGAGCGGTTCGACACCGTCGCGGGTCTCCTCGCGGAGCGCGGCCACGAGGTGACTGTCCACACGACGCCGTGGTGGGACGCCGACCTCGACGCCTTCGAGATGGACGGCGTCACGTACCGCGTCGTCAGCGACGGCCCCGGCCGCGGCTACCGGATGCGACTCCCCCTCGCCCTGCGCCGCGCGAAGCCCGACGTCGTCCACGTGGACGGCGGCTTCACTGCCGCCGTGGGCCCCGCCCGCTACGGTGCCCGCCTCGGGCGTGCCCCTCTGGTCGGCGAGTTCTACGACGTCGCCTTCGAGCGAGCGGCGGTCACCGGCGTCACGCGCCTGGTCGCGCCCGCCGAGACGGTGCGCACCCGTCTCCGGGAGGCCGGTGCCGACGCCGCCGACGTGACCGTCGCGCCCGACCCGTACGACCCCGCCCTCGTCGCCGAGACGGACCCCGACCTCGACCACGAGGACGACATCGTGTTCGCAGACCGCCTCGACCGCAACGGCAACCTCGAGAGCCTCCTCCTCGCGCTGGCGGAACTGCGGGACTACGACTGGACGGCGACGGTGGTCGGCGACGGCCCGCTGCGTGCGGAGTACGAACAACAGGCTCGCGACCTGGACGTCGGCGACCGGGTGCGGTTCGTCGGCGACCTCGCCCTCGCAGACCGCGTCGGTATCTTCCGCGCCGCCCGGGCGTTCGTCCAGACGGCGCGACGCTGCGTGTTCCCCCGCGACCTCCTCTGGGCGCTCGCCTGCGGGTGTGTCGGCGTCGTCGAGTACCACGCGGACTCGAGTGCCCACGAACTCGTCGAGGGCCGCGACCGCGGCGTGCGGACGACGGGCGACACGGAACTGGTGGACGCGCTCCGCTCGCTGGGCGACTACGACCGCCGCGAGACGGCTCCCGACCTCGACGAGTTCACCCGCGACGCCGTCGGCCGGCGCATCGAGGAGTGCTACCGCGCGGCCGGCGCCGACGGCTGAAGACCGGACCGTTCACGTTCGTCGGTGTCGAACGACCGTCGATGTCGAACCCCGACCGGGGCGCACGA
Organism: uncultured Halobacteriales archaeon; assembly: GCA_964512525.1. Taxonomy (GTDB): domain Archaea; phylum Halobacteriota; class Halobacteria; order Halobacteriales; family SW-7-71-33; genus SW-7-71-33. Next base: position 14,562 of record CAZEIO010000025.1, on the reverse strand, counting down.
CCCTCGCTCGGGACGGTCGCCGTCGCGCTACTGGTCGTCGCCGCGGGCTGTTCCGGCTTGGACGGCGGCGAGCGAACGCCCTACGCGGCTCCCGACCAGACGGTCGGGACGGCCGACGGCGGTCCCCCCGGCGTGGCAAACGGCTCCGTCGAACGGCCGTTCCAACTCGTGCAGTCCCACGTCGGCGCCCTGTCGCTGTCTTCCTTCGCCGTCGTCCGCGAACGTACCGTCACCGCGGCGGACGGCACCGTCGTCAACCGCCGCCGCGTCGAGGCCCGCGTCAGCCGCGACCGCCAGCAGTTCCTCCTCCTGGTCGAACGCGCGGGTGCGACCGTCGCGGACAGCCGCCGACTGGTGTACGCCTCCGTCGGTCCCGACAGCAGTCGTGGCGTCCGACAGGACGCGGTGGTCTCGGCGAACGTCACCGCCGCCGGTGGGGTGAGTTCGGCCCGCCGGCTGACGCCCGGTTCCGGTGACGTCGTGTACCCGACGGACGTCCTCTCGCGGGACCCGACCCACCGCACCCTGCTCTATCGCTACCTCTCCGTCGCCGACAGGGTGGTCGTGACCCCCTTGGCGCCCGGCGAAGGTCCCGACGCCGACACGACCGCTGGCACCCGCTACCGCGTCACCGCCCGGACGACACAGCACGAGCGACTGCTGGCACCGGACGCCAACGCCACCGTGAGCGACGTCTCCGTGACGTTCGTCGCCGACGCCGACGGCGTGGTCGTCGAACTGCGAGTCGAGTACGTCCTCGTCCGTGGCGACGACCGGTACCGCGTCACCGACCGCGTCGCCTACCCCGCTATCGGCGACGTCACCGTGGAGCGGCCGGCGTGGTTCGACGAGGCCCTCGACCGCGCCGACGAGACGACGACGAGCGAGGACGAGGAGGACCCCGGCGGCGACGTCCGTGACCCGGGCGACGACGGCGAGACCCGGGGCCGGGCACCCACCGAGGGCCGCCCCCGGGTCGCCCGGTGAACCGCGGCCGGCGACGCCACCCGACAGACACGAGTGTCGGGCGTCCGATGACGGCAGCATGGTCCACGCGGCGTTCACCATCGACATCCCCGACGGCGTCTGGGTCGGGGCACTCTCCCGGTCTCATCTGGCGACGACCTTCCGGATACTGTCTGCCATCCCGGGGACCGACGGCGGCTACGGACTGGTCGAGATAGCGTCGCCCGACGCGGCGACGGTCGTCGAGGAGATGCGTGCCGCCGACGCCGTCCGGTCCGTCCCGACCGGTCAGTCGTCGCGGTAGCCGTCGGCGCCTCGCGTCGCGAGTGCAGTGCGGAGAGCGGCGACGTTCTCGCTCGGGTCGTGTACCCTGACGAGGTCGGCACCGCGGTCCACCGCGAGTGCCGTCGCGGCGACGGTCGGCTCCAGTCGCTCGCCGGCGTCGTAGCCCGCCAGCCCGAACATCGACTTGTGGGAGTGGCCGACGAGGACGGGACAGCCGAGGGCACGGAACTCCCCGAGACGGTCGAGCAGTTCGAACGACTCGGCGCTGCGCTTGCCGAAGCCGAGACCGGGGTCCACGACGACGCGGTCCCGGTCCACGCCGACGCGTTCGGCGAACAGGACCCGCTCGCGGAGCCACTCGACCGTCTCCCGGACCACGTCGTCGTACTCGGCCTCGCGGTCCGGGTCCACCGGGGCCGAGAGGCTGTGCATCACCACGAGACCGGCGTCGTACGCCGCCGCCACCCGTGGCAGGTCGGGGTCCGCCAGCCCCGAGACGTCGTTGACGATGTCCGCCCCGGCCTCGAGAGCGGCCCGCGCAACCGGGGCCTTCCGGGTGTCCACGGAGATGGGGAGGTCGATACCGGCCTCGCGGATGCCCGCAACGACGGGCCGGACGCGCTCGACCTCCCGCCGGACGGCGACGGGGTCGGCGCCGGGACGGGTGGACTCGCCCCCGACGTCGAGGACGCCGACGCCAGCGGCGGCCATCTCCCGTGCCCGGTCAACCGCCGCCTCGACGGCGTCGTACTCGCCGCCGTCGTGGAAACTGTCGGGCGTGACGTTGATGATGCCCATCACTGCCGGGGTGTCGCCGGTCAGCCACGGCAACTGTTCGTCGGCGACCGACTCGCGTCCGTCCGTCTCCACCGACACGGGACTGCGGAACACGCTGTCCTCGCTCTCGACGTCGCCCGGCGGTCCGGGCGGTCCGGGCGGCCGGTCCGCGTGCGCGTCGCCTCCGGTGTCTTCCCCCGTCGCGTCCGCCTCGCCACCCCGGGCCGACAGGTCGTCCGCGAGCGCCCGCCGGAGGCGGTCGGCGAGCGCCGGGCCGGGGTCGTCGCCGGCGTCCAGTCGCTCCGCCACCGCCTCGAACTGCACGACGGAGCCGGTGAGAACGACCTCTCGTGGTTCCTCGTCGTCGAGCGTCGAGACGCGACACGCACAGTCCTCCTCCAGCGCCGCCCGCTCCAGTCGGCCGGCCGCGACGGCGCCGACGCGCAGGCGGAGGGTGCGCCCGAGGCTCTCGGCCGCCGCCCCGTCCGCGGCACGACCGAGGTCGGCACCGTCGGCGACTCGCCGGGCATCGGTCGGGTCCGTGACCCGCGGGCGACGGTCCACCCCGACGAACCGCCGCCGGACCGCCCGGAGAACGTACTGTGACCCGGTGACGAGGACGCAGTCGTCGCGGCCGGCGGCCGCGAGCGCGCGGTCCACCGCCTCGTCCACGCCGGCCGCTCGATCGACGGTCGCCGACGGTCGAACGCGCTCGACGACGCTCTCGAGGGTCGCCGCCGACTCGGCGCGGTCGACCTCCGGCCGGCAGGTGACGACGCCGGTCGGGTCCGGCAGCGCCCGCACCATCCCCTCGTGGTCCTTGTCCACGAGGGCACCGAGGACCACGTAGCAGTCCTCGAAGTCGTACTCTGCGAGCGTCTCGGTGAGGCGTTCGCAGGCGCCCGGGTTGTGCGCGCCGTCGAGGACGAACAGCGGGCTCGTCGAGAGGGCCTCGAATCGCCCCGGCCAGCGTGCCCGGCGGAGACCACGGGCCACCACCGGCGTCGGGAGCGTCCCGGGGGCCACGTCGAGGTCGAAGTCCGGGTCGATGGTCACGGGAACGCGGTCGTCGGCGAGGACCGCCCGGACGAGGGCCGTCGCGACCCCGGCGTTCTCTGCTTGGTGCGCCCCCGGCGTCGGCAGTCGCGTCTCGACTCGCCAGTCGGCCGCGAGGAGGTCGTCGCCCGCACTCGCACCCGCGCCCGGAGTGACGGCCGCGACGGTGACGTCCGCCTCGACGTGGTCCACGCGGCCGCCGTACGTGACCAAGACGTCCGGCGACGGCCCGGTTCCGGCGGCGCCGTCGGCGCGACCGACCGTCACCACGTCGTCGGCGACCGTCCGGACCGCCGCGAGGGCGTCGCCCGTCGTCGCCGTGACCAGCGGTCCGTCCGTCGGCGCGACGTGGGCCTTGTCGCGAGCGATTTCGGCGACGGTGTCGCCGAGGAGGTCGGTGTGCTCGAGCGTGACGCTCGTCACCGCCGCGGCGACGGGGTCCACGACGCTCGTGGCGTCGTAGCGACCCCCGATGCCCACCTCGAGGACGGCCACGTCCACGTCGCGGCGACCGAACTCCCAGAGCGCGAGAGCGGTCATCGCCTCGAAGAACGTCGGCGGTCGGCCCTCGGCGCCACGGAGGTGGTCCGCGACGGTCGCGACGAACTCGGTGACGGCCGCCTTCGAGACGGCACGGCCGTCCACGCGGACGCGGTCGCGAGCGTCGTCGAGATGTGGCGAGGTGTAGAGGCCGACGCTGGCGCCGGCCTCCCGGAGCGTGCTCTCGACCATCCGCGCCGTGGTTCCCTTGCCGTTCGATCCCGCGATCTGCACGCAGGCGAGGTTCTCGTGCGGGTCGCCGGCGGCCGCGAGGAGGTCGGCCGTCCCCTCGGTACCGCGACGAGGCGGGTAGCGGCGGAGGTCGAACAGGAGTCTCGCCGCCTCGCTGTAGTCCATGTTCGTCGGAGGTGGTCGCCGGAGTTAAATCACTCCCGACGGCCGGCCGCGGGCGACGGGCGTGGACCCGGACCGGAGGACGAGCGTAGCCGGGCGGCGTGACACGCCTCAGTCGTGACGGAAGGCACGCTGGCCGGTCATCGCCATCGTCAGGCCGAGGTCGTCGGCGGCCGCGACCACGTCGTCGTCGTTGACCGAGCCGCCGGGCTGGATCACCGCCTCGATGCCAGCTTCGGCCGCCCGCTCGACGCCGTCGGGGAACGGGAAGAAGGCGTCCGAGGCCATCACCGCACCCTCCGCGGACTTGCCCTCGGCGTGTTCGTCGGCCTTCATCGCCGCGATACGGACGGCGTCCACGCGGGACATCTGCCCGGCCCCGACGCCGACCGTCTCGGTGCCGTCGGCGAAGACGATGGCGTTCGACTTCACGTGCTTGACCACCTGCCACGCGAACAGCATCGTCTCGACTTGGTCTTCGGTGGGGTCGCGGTCGGTCACCACCTCGAGGTCGTCCGGCGCGAGTCGCTGGTCGTCGCGCTCCTGGATGAGTCGGCCGCCGGTCAGCGGTCGCTCGACGACGGTCGGCGGTCGCTCGTCGGGCGCGAGGAGTTCGCCGACCGCGAGGACGCGCAGGTTGTCCTCCTCGCGGAGGACGGCGAGGGCGTCGTCGGTGTACGACGGGGCGACGACG
>CAZEIO010000025.1:0-9880 GCA_964512525.1 uncultured Halobacteriales archaeon | reverse complement strand
CTCCTTGAACGAGTCGGTGATGGCCTCGGCTGTGGGTCGGTCACACCGGCGGTTCAGTGCGACGACGCCCCCGAAGGCGCTCATCGGGTCCGTGCTGAGGGCGGCGTCGTAGGCCGCCGCGATAGAGTCGGCCGTCGCACAGCCGGCGGGGTTTGTGTGCTTGATCACCGCCGCGGCCGGGTCCTCGAAGTCGCCGACGATGCGGAGGGCGGCGTCGGCGTCGTTGAAGTTGTTGTACGACAGGGCCTTCGCGCCGGGGTTGCGCTGGTCGGCGCCCCCGACCGACGCTTCGCGACCGTCTCGCTGGTAGAGCGCCGCGTCTTGGTGTGGGTTCTCGCCGTAGCGGAGGTCACGGTCGTGGTCGGCGGTCTGGAGCCACCGGGACGGCAGCGACCCGCCACGGTCGCCCTGGATGGTTCCCTCCGAGGGGTTGGCGCGGCCCTCGACCACCGCCCGGACCGCCCGGCCGAGGGCGACGCCGCCCGCGCGGTCGAGGCGGCCCGCGATGCTCATCGCGTCGTCGTCGCTGTACACGGGAATCGGCTCCTGTGCGAGGACGAGTGGGTCGGGCGTGCCTGCCGTCGCCGCCACGGGCCGGACGGTGACGCCGCCGACCTTGTGGCCGCGTTCGAGGACCGTCTGTTCGTCCTCCTCGAGGTCGGGCCGGAGGGTTCGCTCGACGCGCAGTGCGAGAGGTCCGTCCGCGGGGTAGTCTGGTCCGAAGCGGTCCAGCAGCGCCAAGTCCACGCCGTGGGTGGCCAGTGCCTCGCCGACGGCGTCGGTGTCGCCCGCGACGACCGTCTCGACGCCGCGGCCCCGCGCCGTCTGTGCCGCCGGTGCCGTCTCGTCGGCGACGACCACGAGGGCGAGTGACACGTCCGTGTGGTTCGTCGCCTCGAACAGTGCGTCGCCGCCGGCACCGGCCAGCCCTGCCAGTCGCATACTCGTAGGGGAGTCGGGCGGAACTAACCAGTTGCGCTTCCGTGCGGTGACGACAGGACTTTTACCCGCCCGGCCTACCCCTGGCCCGTGCCAGACACGCTCCACGCCGTGTCGCCGCTGGACGGTCGGTACGCCGGCCGTCTCGACCCGCTCCGACCGTACGCGAGCGAGGGGGCCCTGATCCGTGCGCGGGTCCGCGTCGAGGTCGAGTACCTCCTCGCCCTCGCCGACCTCGACGCCGTCGGCCTCTCGCTCGCCGCCGACGAGCGGGCGACGCTGCGTTCCGTCGTCGCCGAGTTCGACGACGCCGACGCCCGACTGGTGAAGACCATCGAGACCGAGGGCCACGGCGACGTCCCGGCGACCAACCACGACGTGAAGGCCGTCGAGTACTTCCTCCGGGAGCGGACGGACGTCCCCTCGCAGTGGATACACTTCGGGCTGACCAGCGAGGACGTGAACAACATCGCCTACCGCCTCCTCGTCCGCGGCGCCGTCCGCGAGGTGTTGCTCCCCGAACTCCGCGCAGTCCGTGACGAACTCGCGACCCTCGCTCGCGAGTACCGCGCGACGCCGATGCTCGCCCGCACGCACGGCCAGCCGGCGACGCCGACCACCTTCGGCAAGGAGATGGCCGTATTCGCCGCCCGTCTCGGCCGCGCTCTCGGCCGCATCGCGACCGCGACGGACGACCTGACCGGCAAGGTGGGCGGCTCGAGTGGGACGCTCGCCGCCCACCGCGTCGCCTACCCGGACGTGGACTGGCGGGCGTTCGCCCGCGAGTTCGTCGCCGACTTCGACCTCGACGTCGTCGGCCCGACGACGCAGGTCAACCCCTGTGACGACCTCGCGACGCTGTTCGACGCCGTCGCCGGCGCGAACGCCGTCCTCACCGACCTCGACCGGGACGCGTGGCTCTACGTCGCCGACGGCTACCTGCGCCAGCGGGCGACGGCGGGCGAGACCGGGTCCTCGACGATGCCACACAAGGTCAACCCCATCGACTTCGAGAACAGCGAGGGCAACCTCGCCGTCGCGTCCGCACACCTCGACACGCTCGCGGACCGCCTGCAGACCTCGCGCCTCCAGCGCGATCTCACGGACTCGACCGTGAAGCGGACTATCGGCGTCGCCCTCGGTCACGCCTACCTCGGCTACCGCAAGGCGAGTGCGGGTCTCGCCGACGTCGCGCCCGACGCCGAGGCGATGCGCGAGGACCTCCGCGCGAACCCGGAGGTACTCACCGAGGCGATCCAGACCGTCCTGCGCCGCGAGGGTCACGCCGACGCCTACGAGCGAGTGAAGACCCTCACCCGCGGTCGCCGGGTGACGCTCGAGGAACTGCGCTCGACCATCGACGAGCTCGACGCCGACCCGGCCGTCCGCGAGGAACTCCGGGCGCTGACGCCCGAGGAGTACACCGGTTACGCCGCGGCGATGGCCGACGAGGTCGGGGACCGCGGAGCGGACGACCAGTAGCCACCCGACACGGAAGAGGCATAAACCGGGCGCTCCGTCCCTCGGTATGGTCGAGATCCACCCCGAACAGCGGGTGGCGGTGCTCGCGGACGCCCAGAACCTCTACCACACTGCACAGAGCGTGTACAGCCGGAACATCGACTACTCCGCACTGCTCGAGAAGGGCGTCCAGGGGCGGGAACTCACCCGCGCCATCGCCTACGTCATCCGCGCCGAGGCCGAGGACGAGGAGTCGTTCTTCGAGGCGCTCGTGGACATCGGCTTCGAGACGAAAATAAAGGACATCAAGACGTTCGCCGACGGCTCCCAGAAGGCCGACTGGGACATCGGCATGAGTCTCGACGCGATCACGCTGGCGAAGAAGGTGGACACGGTCGTCCTCTGTACCGGCGACGGCGACTTCTCGCGGCTGTGTTCACACCTGCGCCACGAGGGCGTCCGCGTTGAGGTGATGGGCTTCGCGGAGTCCACGGCAGAGGAACTTATCGAGGCCGCCGACTCCTTCGTGGACATGAGCGAACGCGAGGAGGTCTTCCTCCTCTGATCACGCGGGGCTGACGCCTTGCGTGACCAGAATCGCCACGCTCACCGCAAGAAACAGCGTTCCCAGCCCCACCTGCGTCGTGTCCATCCTTGAGAATTGCTCGCAGCACTCGGTACATAATCCTTTCTACTGGGGCGCGACCGGTGACCCGCCCACGCGCTCCTTACTCCGGTTTCCCCGCCGTGGGCGACCGCGACCGGTCGGCCACGGCAACGCTCATTACCGACGCCCCGCTTCGGTGTGCTGTGACCGACGACGCCGACGGTCTCGACGCCCTGCGGACGGTCGCGAACTACCAGTTCGGCGCCGGCGCCGGATCGACGCTGTTCCCGCCGGAGGAGGCGCTCTCGGTCCGGACGAGTTCCTCCGGCCGACCACGGCAGGTGCTCGCCGCGCCCGACGGAGAGGGCGAGAGTGCAGCGGACGCGACCGGCGACCGTCTCGTCTCCTACGGGACCGACGGCCGTCTCGTCCTGGGGATCGCGGGCGGTCGTCGCCTCGTCGCGGCAACCGACCCGCCGGCCCACCGGGTCACCGTCGGCGACGAGAGCGACCCGTACGTCCGGGAGGGCCGCAACGCGTTCGCGAAGTTCGTCCGCGAGACCGACCCCAGTCTCAGGCCGGGCGACGAGGCCGTGGTCGTCGCCGACGGCGCGGTGGTCGGCGTCGGCGAGGCGACACTGTGGCCGGCGGCGATGCGTGACTTCGACGTCGGCGTCGCCGTCGAGGTCCGCCACGGCGCGGGTCGGGTGGAGAACGGGACGGACTGACCCGGACGCGGCCGGCAGTTCCGCGGGACCGTCCCCGGCGACACCGACGTTGGTCGTCAGTCTTTTGCCCGCCCGCGCGGAGTATCAGGGTATGTTCGGAGGAGGTGGCGGTGGCCTGAACCCCCGCAAGATGAAGCAGATGATGGAACAGATGGGCATCGACGTCGAGGAACTCGACGCCACCGAGGTCGTCATCCGCACCGACGACGGCGACCTCGTGTTCGACGACGCCGACGTGACCAAGATGGACGCCCGCGGACAGGAGACGTACCAGATCGTCGGCGAACCCGCCCGGCGCGACCCCAGCGCCATCGAGGGCGACGCCGACGAAGACACGGCGACCGACGACGGGGCCGTCCCGGACGCGGACGTCGAGATAGTCGCCACCCGTGCCGGCGTGGACGAGGCGACCGCCCGCGAGGCACTCCGGGCCGCCGACGGCGACCTCGCGGCCGCAGTGGACCGACTGGAGTGAATCGGTGAGCGACGCCCCGGACACCGCCGATACGGGCGAAGCCTACCTCCTCGTCGCGGTCCACCACGACCGGGAGTACCTCCGCCGGCCGGGCGACCGCCTCGAGACCGACCTCGGCGTCCTCGACGTGCCCGAGGACGTCGCGCCGGGCGACCGCCTCGAGACCCACCTCGGCGAACCCTTCTCCGTCCGGGCGTTGCGCGGCCCGGACCTGTTCGACCACCTCGAACGGACCGGCGCGCCGATGCTGCCGCGGGACGTGGGTCTCGTCCTCGGGTTGACGGGGGCGGGCCGCGGCGACCGCGGACTCGACGCCGGCACGGGTACCGGTATTCTCGCGATACACCTCGGCCGTGCCGGGGTGACCCTGACCACCTACGAGCGCGACCCCGAGTTCGCGGCCGTCGCGCGGGAAAACGTGGCGACGGCGGGCGTCGGCGACCGCGTGACCGTCCACACGGGCGACCTCCGCGAGGACCTCGACGAACTGGCCGCTGGCGAGTCGTTCGACCTGTTGACTCTCGACACCGAGGACGCTGCCGTCGTCGTCGAGCGAGCGCCGGAGTTACTCGTCGCCGGGGGATTCGCCGTGGCGTACTGTCCGTTCGTCGAACGTGCCCGCGAGGTCCACCGACGGGCCCGGGACGCCGGGTTGCGGGTCGAGACCCGGGAGACGATCCAGCGCGAGATGGACTTCGACGACCGTGGCTCGCGACCGACGACGGCCGGCGTCGGTCACACGGGCTACCTCGTCGTCTCGCGGCACGACGGGTGACGCCGACCTCGCATACGCCCACGCGTCGGTCCGTCCGGCGCGTGTCCGAACTGATAAGTTCACGCTCCCGCTAATGAGTGGTGCATGAGCACCGACGACATCACGGAACGTGTCAACGAGACGACGAACTGGCCGGAACTCGCGATCGGTCTCTACGACCGACTGACGGGCCGCAACGCCGAGATCGAGTACACCTTCGAGGACATGGAGGTGCAGGTCCCGTCGAAGGTCGGCGACGACGCCGACCACGCCCACTGGCGTGTGGACGGCACCGTTCGCATCACCACCTACGAGCGCGAGGATTAGCGTGGCAGACGGCGACGGGCCAGTACGCGACGACCTGCGCGTCGAGGCCGACCTGACCGTCCAAGTCGATCCGGCGGGAGAGGCGGCAGACTCGATCGCGGCCGACGCTGGCAGCGTCGTTGACGTCTGGAGCGATGGACCCGTGGTCACGGTGGACGCCCCCTCCTTCCGCGCCGCCCGCTCGCTCCTGTCCGGTCTCGACGCCCTCCCCGTCGGGCCGGACCGGGTCGGCGACGAACTCGACGCCGCGGGGGTCACGGTTCGGGTGCGGGTCCGGCGGGCCACGGTCGCGACGCTCGGTCCCGACGCTCGCCCACAGTTCGGCCGTCTCGCCCGGTTCGTCGGCGTCCCCGGCGCGGCCGTCGAACTGCGGGGCGTCGCCGTCGCTGCCCTGCGGCGACTGTTCTGATCTGGAACGGCACGAACCGAGAAGCATCCGGGCGACGGTGGTCACTCGGCGACGGTTACGACCCTCAGCGCCGACGCGGCAGGACCGGCATCAGTGGTCGTCCTCCCGCCACTTGTGTTCGCACTCGGTGCAGACGAAAAAGCGCGTCTCGCTCTCGTCGGCGGCGCGGATCTGTTGCATGTAGTAGTAGGCCCGGTCGTTGTCGCAGTTCGGGCACGCCGCGCTCGTGGTCGGCAGTCCCCGGTCCTCGGCGTCGCTGATGTCCACCACCTCGGACTCCTCCTGACTCTCTGTGGTGACCACGTACGCCTTCTCGGGGTCTTTCGGCTCCTCGTGGCCACAGGACGAACACACCCACAGGGCGACGTCGTCCTCGTCCTCGGTCCGCATCATCGACCCGCACTCGTCACAGAACTCGAGGGTGTCTGCCATGGTGTCACTGCCTGTGTCGTCGCCGGGATTAAGCCTTGTGCGACACCGCTGGTCGCCCGGACGCGGTGTCGCCCCCGGAAGGAAACCCTCTTGCGCGGCGGGTGACAGTTTCGAAACGAATGCTTCTCGGGGTGGACCGGAGAGTGCTGGTACTCGCGCTGGCGCGGATGGTGGACGCCGTCGCCAACTCCTTTCTCATCGTCGTCCTGCCCCTGTACCTCGGCGCGACCGGGCCGGTGTCCGTCTCGGGGCTGACCGGCGGTCGCCTGCCGGTCGTGAATCTCGTGGTGACAACGGAACTGCTCATCGGCGTCGTACTGTCGCTGTTCGGCTTCGTGAACAGCCTCTCCCAGCCGTTCACCGGGCGGCTGTCGGACCGCACCGGACGTCGGAAGGTGTACATCCTGTTCGGACTGGCACTGCTCGGCGTCGCGAGCGCGGCCTACTCGTTCGTGGACACCTACGAGGCCGTCCTCGTCATCCGGGCACTGCAGGGCATCGGCGCGGCCTTCACCATCCCCGTGACGGTGGCGCTGGTGAACGAACTCGCGACGGCGGACTCGCGTGGGAGCAACTTCGGCGTGTTCAACACCTTCCGGCTGGTCGGCTTCGGCTTCGGTCCGCTCGTGGCGGGGCTGGTGGTCGTCGGCGGTCCCTACGACCTCTCGGCGCTCCCGGTCGTCGCGCCGACACTGTCGGGCTTCGACGCCGCCTTCGGCGTGGCCGTCGTCGGCGCGACGGTCAGTTTCGCCATGGTCACGCTCCTGGTCTCCGACCCCGAGGAACTCGAGGCCGCCGCCGCGGAGAACCTCGCCTTCCAGGTGCTCGACCCCGACGGCGGGCTGGACCCCGTACTCACGCTGGGGATCGCGACGGTGCTGATGGCACTCGGACTGGCGCTGCTCGCGACGCTGGCGAACGTCGTCAACGAGCGCCTGGGACAGGGCGAGTTCCTCTTTAGCCTGCAGTTCGCCGCGACGGTCATCGCGAACGTCCTCTTTCAGGTGCCGATCGGCCGGGTCAGCGACCGGTACGGTCGTCGGCCGTTCATCGTCGCTGGCTTCGTCGTCATCGTCCCGAGCACGCTCGCACAGGGACTCATCACCGGCGGTCCCGGCATCCTCGACTCCCTGCTGCTCACACTCGCTCGGTTCGTCCAGGGCTGTGGCGTCGCGCTGGTGTTCGCCCCCTCGCTGGCGCTCGCCGGCGACCTCGCCCGCACCGGAGAGTCCGGCTCGACGCTGTCTATCCTGACGATGGGCTTCGGTCTCGGGACGGCCATCGGCCCGCTCGTGGCCGGCGTCCTCGTCGGCTTCGGCTTCGTCGTGCCCTTCGCCGTGGCGGCCGCACTCGGGGTCCTCGGACTGGTCCTCGTGTACACGCAGGTCGAGGAGACGCTCGACGCGCCGGCCGCACCGGCGGCGCAGGACTGACCGGCGGGCTCGCGACCAATACAAACGCCTATGAGTGCCCACCCGTACCGACGTTCGATGGCGGAGCTATCGGCCGAGGCACGGGACCGACTGGCTGACGTCGTGGAGCTACAGCCGACGAAAAACGGCGAACTGATGGATCGGTGGGAGATGGACAGCGGGAGCGAGGTGCACGCCTACCTCGAGGGCGAACTCGGCGACTACTACTTCCGGGACGACGACTCGCTCATCCGGGCGACGCCCGAGGCAGCCGAACTGGTCGACGTCGCGCCGGGGGTCTCGGACCCCGATGGCGACGGGATTCCCGACGCCATCACGCTGACCACGCTCGGCAAGCAGACGTTCGACGTCCTCGCCGGTCCCGAGGAACGCTCGGAGTCCGTCGTCAGCGTCTTGCACTCCCTCCGGGACGCCCACGGGGTGGACCCCTCGACGGACGAGGTGCGCGGGGCGCTGAACGCACTCGAGCGCAAGGGCGTCGCCGAGAGTATCAAGCGGACCGTCCCGACCTACCGCCGGACCGTCGAGCGCGACGCCGTCTCGGTCACCGTCTCGAACTAGTCGTCGCCCGTGGCCGACGTCTCGTTCGCGTCCTCACCGTCTGCCGTCTCCGGCCGCCGTCTCGCCCGCCGCTCGGCCAGCACGCGCCGCTGGAGCGACCCCGGACCGCCCTCTATCGGTGGTCCGTGGCGCCGCCACGCTGGCGGCTCCGGTTCGAACTCCGGACACGACCCCGAACACTCGGCCGCCGTCTGTTCTCGCCCCTTCGCGGCACAGTGGGGCACGAGTCCCGTCCCGGCCTGTCGGAGCCGGAAGTGCCGACAGTCTGGCCGCATCGTCTCGACGTAGGACCGCCAGCCACGCTCGTACGCCCGTTCGGCCACGACCAGTCGCCGCTCGCGCTTCTCGTCGGGCGTGACGTACTCGAACCGCGCCGCCGACCGGTCGTGGTCGCCGCCGGCCGGTCGCTCCAGTAGCCGCGTCCCGGTCTCGTCGGGCGACAGCGTCCGGGGGTGCCACGCCACCTCCGCGGTCGTGGGTGCGGCCGCGTCGCCGTCGGCGACGACGAGGACGCCCGCCTCGACGGGAAGGTCCTCGAGGAGGACCGGTTCCACCCGGTCGCCGGTGGCTCGCGTCGCGACCCACACCTCGTCGGCCGTCCCGAGTGCCACGTCGTACTCGAGTTGTGGGCGGAGAGCGCGGGCCGCGGCGGCGTCGAGGTCCGGCTTGTTCTCGACCGCGAAGACCCGACGCACCCAGTCCGGGTAGGGACGGACGCGGCGAATCTCGACGCGGTTGCCGGCCTTCCGCCGCTGCACGACGCCGCGGTCGGCGGCGCGGCCGACCGCCTCGCGAACGTAGCGCCACGGGTAGTCCGGTTCCGGCAGGGCCTCGCGGTACCACGTCCACTCGGCGGGGGCGTTGCGGACAACGTGGAGGAGGTCCGAGTCGAGTGCCGCGGACCCGAAGGCCGCCCGCCGCCGCAGGCCTTCTGGGTCGCACTCGAGAACCACCGTGTCCCACCGGCGGTGCTTGCTGCCGACCTGCCGGCCGACGAGAACCGTCCCGGACCGTTCGCCGGCGGGCGGCCAGCACCGCTCGGCCCACCGGCAGACACGCAACTCGAACCCGAACTCGCCGGTCACGCCGCAGGCGAAGACCCGGCGGCGCAAAAACTCTCCCCTCCCGCGGTCCACGACGCCGCGGCCACCGGAGTGACCGGCCGCCGACGGCCCCGGGGGAGCAGAGAGGCGACCGCGGCAGCACGTCGGCGCTACCGCCCGACCTGCGGTCTCCCAACGGTATCCGTGTGAAAGACCGGCACACTCTTCAGAGTACGCACCGTATCTCGGGTGTACAAGGTGATTGCTCTATGACCGCAACCGACGCACGCGACTCCGGCGGCGACTACGACACGGTCGGCATCGGTGCCCCGGACCTCGAACAGTTCGGCGCCGTCGAACTCGCGGACGGCGAACTCATCGTTTACGACATCGATCGGGAAGAGGGGTGGATCCAGTCCTCCGACTGGATTGGCCGCGAGTTCATGGCGTAGATCGGTCCGCGGTCCCCCCGACGACGCACGCCCGGCCAGCGACGGCCGTGACGACCTCAGTCGCGCCGGCTTCCGGGCGCGGGGTCAACGTGCGGTTCCGGCATGAGCGCGTCGAAGGGCTGGTCGTCGAGCCACTGTAGCAGTGCCACCAGGTGGTCGGTCGCGGCCGCGAACAGTCGTTCGCCGGCCTCGCGACTGGCGTCCGTCTGGTCGCCGAGCACGCCGTTGTCGGTGTTGTCGATGGCGTCGTAGAACGTCC
>CAZEIO010000024.1:0-17175 GCA_964512525.1 uncultured Halobacteriales archaeon | reverse complement strand
TGACGTTCTGCGGTGGCCGGTACACCTCGCGGCCGAGTTCCTCGGCGAGGTACTCTCCGACGTCAACACGGACGTCCCAGCCGACCTGGTCGCCGAGTTCGAGCGGTCCCATCGGGAAGTTGTAGCCGAGTCGCATCGCGGTATCGACGTCCTCGGCGCTGGCGACGCCCTCCTGGACCATCCGGGCGGCCTCCATCCCCAGTGCGACGCCCAGTCGCGAGGTGGCGAACCCGGGGACATCCTCGACGAGGACCGTCTCTCGCCCCAGTGCGGCGCCGAGTGCCTCCGCCCGTGCCACCGTCCGCTCGCTGGTGTGGTGGCCGCGAACCACCTCCAGCAGGCGCATCTTCACCGGCGGGTTGAAGAAGTGCGTGCCGACGACGCGACCGGGGTCGTCCACGGCACTCGCTATCTCCGTCACCGACAGCGAGGAGGTGTTCGTACAGAGGAGCGCGTCGGCGTCGAGAGTCGCCGCGAGGTCCCGGAAGACGGCCTGCTTGACGTCCATCTCCTCGACGACGCCCTCGACGGCGGCGTCGGCGTCCTCGAGGTCGGCGACCGCCGTCGTCGTCTCGAGACGGTCCAGTAGGGCGTCGGCGCTCTCGACGTAGCCGTCCGCCTCGGCCGACTCCAGCCCCGCCCGAACACGCTCGCGGCCCTCCCGGACGATGGCGGTCTCGACGTCCCGGAGCGTGACGCGAAAGCCCCGCTGGAGCGCGAGTTGTGTGATGCCGCTGCCCATCGTGCCCGCGCCGACGACCGCGAGGTGGTCCACGTCGGTGTCGGTCTCCCTGCCGCCGTCCGGTCGCGGTGGGCGGTCGTCCGGCCCACCCGCGTCTCCTGACATGGCCCCTCTCCCGGCGCGGGCGGACGAAAGGCTTCGGGTCGCGTGCCGTGCCCGGACTCAGTCCTGCGAGACGGGGTCCGACCCGTCGTCTGCGGACTTCCGCTGGCGGAGGCGGCGAATTTCCTCGCGGAGGCGCCGCCGTTCGACGAGCGCGAAGCCGACGACGACGAGGACGAAGCCGACGACGGTGCGGGGTGGCACGGTCTCGCCGAGCACCAGCGCACCGGCGAGAGTGGCCACCAGCGGGACGGTGTAACTGATCAGGTTCGCCCGCAGCGGACCGGCGCGGTCGATCAGGCCATAGAAGGCGGGGAAAGCGAGTGCGGTGGCGGGCAGTCCCACCCAGAGGACCGCGACGGCGGCCCGGGCGGTCGGTCGCACGTCGGCGGGTGACTCGCCGGCGAGGAGACTCAACGCGTGGACGAGCGCGGCGGCCACCACGAGCGCCCAGGCGGTCATGTTCAGCGCGGGCATCGTCCGCTCGATGCGACGCAACAGGACGCTCCCGAAGGCGGCGAGCGTCGCGGCGGTACCGATCAGGAGGACGCCGAACGTCGCCCGGCCGCCGACCGACAGCGAACTCAGGCCGACGATGACGGCCACGCCCCCGAGTCCGAGGAGGACCCCGACCATCCCGAGTGGGTCGATGCGGCCGCCGGGCAACAGCACGACCGCGAACAGCGGCACCAGCACGGGGACGACGCTGAACAGCACCGCCGCCGTTCCGCTGGTGACGTACTGCTGGCCGACGAACAGGAGGGCGGCGTTCAGGCCGGAGAGGAAGACGCCGGCGACGGCGACCGCCGCGAGGTCGGCGCGGGTGCGCGGTCGCGGGTAGTTCCGTCGGAGCGCGACGGCGGTGAGCAACACCGCGGCGCCGATGTCGTAACGCAGGGCCGCGAACAGGAGCGGCGGGACGTCGTCTAGTCCCGCCTTGATGCCGACGAACGCGGTCCCGAAGGCGAGCGACGCGACGACGAACAGGAGCACCGTCCGCCTGGCACCGCCGTCGCTCGCTCCGGTCACCGTCTCGCTGGCACCGGATACCGTCACTCGCGCACCACCGCGGCACGGGCGACCGACCGGACCAGTACCGGCGTCGTCGGTCGGAACGCGAATCTCACACCGTTGATAGGTCTGCGACGGGCTTGAATCTGGCGCGTGGTCACGCCGCGTCGCGAGCCCGCTCCACCCGGCCCTCGAACTCCTCGCGTGCGTCCGCGGCGAGGTCGTCGGCCGGCCGGTCCACGTTGGCCGACCAGTCCTCGAACGCCTGGAGGACCAGTAGCTGCCAGCAGGCCCGGTAGAGCGGTCGCTTCGCCGGCAGTCCGGCCGGGAGGTCGCCCGCGACGTCGCGGTAGCCCTCGTGCAGTGCCGCCCGCAGTCGCTCGCGCTCGTCGTCCTCGACGTCCGGCTGTCCGAGGTGGTGTTCGGTCGCGTCCACGAGGTCGAAGGCGGGGTCGCCGACGAGGGCCCGCTCCCAGTCGAGCAGCCCGACAGGGTCCACGTGGAGGTTGATCCGGCTGACGTCGGCGTGCAACAGGGCCGGCCGTCCCTCGATCGTGGGCTCGACGGCGCGAATCGCCTCGACGAGACCGGGTGGGAGGTCGGCGAAGCGGTCGGGGAGCCAGTCGGCCGCGCGGAACTCGACGGTCCGGCAGAGCGCGTCGGTCCAATCGTCGCCGACGAGGTCCAGTCCGGTCGCGTCGCCGCCCGCTATCACGCCGGCACGGTCGAACGTCGCCCGGTGGACGCCGGCGAGAGCGCGCCCGACCGACCGGAGGAGTGCCGGGCGGTCGTCGTAGTCGTCGTCGGTCCAGTGGTCGTTCAGGGGCGTTCCCGGCAGCGGTTCGGTGATCAGATGGGGCGGGTCACCAGCGGGGTCGGCGGCGACGACGCCCGGCACGTTCACCGCGCAGTTGGCCGCAGCGTACCGCGTGGCGGCGACCTCTCGCCGGAGTCGCTCGGCGCCGTCGGTCGCCGTCTTCACGTACACCGCCGACCCGTCGGCGAGGGTCACGCGGGCAGTCTCGTTGCCGGGACGGGTACTCTGGGACGTGACGCCCGTGACGCGGCGCTCCGGGAGTGCCGCCGCGACGGCTCTCTCGACGGTCTCGGTCACGCGGCCCACGTGGACCACCGGCCTGAAATGTGCGCGGGTTCGCCGGCGGCATCCGGCGACACCGCCACCGACGCCCGACGGGGCGGTCACCGCTCTCCGTCGTGCGAGACACGCTCCAGCGGGTTGCCGAGGACGTCCACGACGACGAGGACGAACCAGACCATCCAGACGGAGAAGGCGACGAGGTAGGAGCCGTAGCGGGTGCTCCAGTGCGGGACCACGAAGTGCGCGACGAGCACGGGACCGAGGCCGGCGACGACGGCCGGCACGGTCCGGCGCGGCTCGGCGACCGCGGCGAGAACCTCCGCCCGGGTGGTCGTCATCGACGGTCGTACGCGCTCGCCCGACGAAAGCCCGACGGTCCGTCGGTCGGCGGTCAGGAGACGACGGTGACGGGCACCGGCGACCGCTCTATCAGCGACTTGGCGACGCTGCCGAGGTGTTCCTCCGCTCGCTCCGACAGGCCGCGATGGCCGACGACGACGCCGTCGGCGCTCTCGGCGGCGGCGAACTCGGCGACCGTCTCGACGGGGTCACCGTGCAGCAGTGCCGTCTCGACGCTCGTCCCGCGGTCCTCGGCGATGGCAGCCGCGTTCTCGAGGATACGCTCGCCGCGGACCTCGGCGTCGCCAACGTCCTCGACGAGGAGGCGGTCGGCGGCCCGGGATGGGTCCACGACCGGGTCCGACCCGCCCTGGGCCTGCACCGCGGGCGTGACGACGTGAACCACCGTCACCGTGCCGTCGGCCGCCGCCGCGAGGTCGAGTGCGTGTTCGAGAGCTGCCTCGCTCTGTCTGGAACCGTCGGTCGCCACGACGAAGTCCATACCCTCTATTGGTAGCGCCGTCTGTTTGACAGTTGCGCTCTCGGGCGGCACAGACACTAAGACCCCGCCGGCCGGCGGAAAGGTATGTCCGACACCGAGGCCGCCGGCGACGACACACTCGACGCCGCGGCCATCTACGACCGGACCCGAATCGGCGGCGTCGCCGTCTCGCCCGACGGCGACCGCGCGGCGTTCGTCGCGAGCGAGGCCGACCCCGACGAGGACCGCACTCGCAACTCCGTGTTCGTCGTCCCGACCGACGGTAGCCGCGACCCACACCGCCTCACGCGCGTCTCCGACGCCGGGACGCCCGTGTGGAGTCCCGACGGCGACCGCCTCGCGGTCCCGATGGCCCGTGAAGAGGACGTCGCACTCCGGGTCGGCCGTGACGACGAGGACGAAGAGGAGACGGACGCAGCTGATAAGGGGGACGAGGCGGCGGACCCCGAAGACGCGGCCGCAGACGGCGACGACGGCCCCGAGACGCAGGTGTGGGTGTACGACCTCGCCCTCGGCGGCGACGCCCGGCAGGTAACGACGCTCGACGAGGGCGTCCAGTCGTTCGACTGGGGCCCGGACGGCGACCGACTGGTCGTCGCCGCCCGCGACCCCACCGACGACCAGCGCGAGTACCTCGACGAACGCGAGGACGGCGGGCCGGTCGAGGTCGAACGCACCCAGCACAAGTTCGACGGCGCCGGCTGGCTGGACGACGTCCGGTCGTACCTCCACGTCGTCCACGTCGAGCGCCGCGAGACCGAGCGACTCGACGCCACCGGCTTCCCGCCGAGCGTCGGCGCGAATCTCTCGCCGGCGTGGGGACCGGACCGAATCGCCTTCTGTGCCTACGACGCCGACGCCGAGGGTAACGACGACCCGCGCGACGAGACGTACGCCGCCGACGTGTACACGATCGCGCCGGACGGCAGCGACCGCCGCCGTCTGACCGACGGCGACCTCGCCGTCGGCGCGCCGACGTGGAGTCCCGACGGCGGTCGCCTCGCCTTCACCGGCCGCTACCCGGAGAACTGGTACCGCCCGAGCGAGGTGTTCGTCGCCGACCCCGACCGCCCCCGCGAGGACGCCCCCGGCGTCGCGTACGACTCGGTCTCCGCGTCGCTCGACCGCACGCTCGCCTACGGCTTCCAGCCCTCCTGGACCGACGACGAGACGCTCCTCGCCGTCGTCGGCGACGAGGCCCGGAGCCGGTTCGTCCGCCTCCACACCGACGACGACCCCGAGCGTCTGCCCGCGGCACAGAACGAGTTCGAGGGTGTCGGTCCCGCCGACGTCGCCGCCGACGGCTCGACCGTCGCCTGCGTCCTCTCCCGGCCCGACGCCGGCGCCGACCTCCACGCCATCGACGCGGCGGCCCTCGACGCGTCGCCCGTTCCGGCCGCGGAACGTGGCACCGAGACCGACCCGCGGCGGCGACTGACGGCCGTCAACGACGACCTCCTCGAGACGTACGACCAGCCGGTCTGCGAGCGCCTCACCGTCCACTCCGGCGGCGGCGACGAGGGCGACCCCGCCGAGGTGGACGTGGTCGCCTACCGTCCGCCGGAGTTCGACCCCGGAACGGACGACCCCGGGAAGTTCCTGCTGTGGATCCACGGCGGGCCGATGGCGTACGACGAGCCGGCCTTCTCGCTGATGGACGGCTACTTCACCTCCCGCGGCTACACCGTCTGGAAGGTGAACTACCGGGGATCCACCTCGTACGGCCGGGCCTTCTCGGAGTCGCTGAAGGGCCGCTGGAACAGCGTCGAGGTGGCGGACCTCCTCGCGGCGGTGGACGCCGCCGTGGACCGCGGCTGGGCCGATCCCGAGCGCCTGTTCGTCGGCGGCTTCTCGCAGGGCGGGGTCAACACGGGCTACCTCGTCACGCGCCGGGAGTTCGCGGCCGCCGCCGCCGAACACGGCATCTACGACCTGCGCTCCTCGTTCGGCACCGACGACTCCCACAACTGGCTGGAGGCCGACTTCGGCCTGCCGTGGGAGAATCCCGAGAGGTACGACGCCGCCTCCTCCATCACCGACGTGGAAGACGTGGCGACGCCGACGCTGTTGACCGCCGGCGAGAACGACTGGCGCTGCCCGCCGAGCCAGGCCGAACAGTTCTACGTCAGCCTCCGCAAGCAGGGCGTCCCCGCGAAACTCGTCATCTACCAGGACGAACACCACAACGTCGGCGACCCCGACCGCGCCATCCACCGCTTCGAGGAACTCGAGGGCTGGTTCCGGGAGCACGACCCGGCACGCGAGAGCGAGGCGGAGGACGAGGGCGACGCCCCGGACGAAGCGTAGCCGGGCCCCCGCCCGCGCTCACTCGACGGGGTAGGCCGTCGAGACGCGGGCGTTTTCCTTCAGTCGCAGTCCGGCCCCCCCGACCGAGAGCGGCACCCGGTGGAAGTCCGTCGTCGTCACGGTGGGGTGGGACCCGCCCCGCTCGACGACCGCCCGTCGCGGCTCGACACGGACGGGGTCGTCGCCGGTCAGCGACTCGTTGAACTCGACGAGGTACGTGCCGGCGGTGAGCGTCCACCAGCCGTACTCGTCCTCGGGGTCCCGGTAGCGCCTGCGGAGAGCCGTGAGCCCGGCGCTCGACAGTTCGTCACCGCCGAAGTCCACGCTGCCGGGCCGGACCACCTCGAGGACGCGGCCGACGGTCAGGTCCACGCCCCGGTCGCCGACCTGCGTCGCCTCGTGGACTGTCCCCTCGAGTCGCTCGAACAGCTCGTCGGGCGTCATGCCCGGGAGGTGACGGCGACGGGGTATAAGTCTCCGCACCCGGGAGCGCCCGGAGGCGAAAGGCCCAATCCGGTCTCGCCCGAGCGTCGGATCGATGGGCACGGACGCGGACGCGGAGACGGACGGCGACGAGCGTGGCGGCGAGCGAGAGCCGACGGTACGGTCGCTTCGCTCCGGTGCGATACCGGTCGCGACTCTCTCGGGGGGCGTGGACCTGCAGGCGACCGTCGAGAGCGGACAGACCTACCTCTGGTCCCGGGAGGACGGCCGGATGTTCGAGGCGCAACCGGCGAGCGGCGGGTCGGCGTGGTACTGGACCGCCCACGACGGCGAGTTCGTCCGCGTGCGCCAGCGCGACGGCCGACTGGAGTGGGAGGCGACGACCGACGCCGAACCGCTGTTGCGGCGGTGGCTCCGCCTCGACGACGACCTCCTCGCCATCAGCGAGGAGTGGCCAGACGACCCGATGGTCCGCGAGGCGTACGACGCCTTCGAGGGCCTGCGCATCGTCCGCGACCCGCCCTTTCGCACGCTCGTCTCGTTCATCTGCTCCGCACAGATGCGGGTGGGCCGCATCCACTCGATGGTCACCGCGCTGGCCCGCGAGTACGGCGACCCCGTGCGTGTTCCCGGTCCCGGCGGCGACCCCCGCACCTACCACGACTTCCCCGACCCGGCAACGCTCGCGGCCGCCACGGAAGCGGACCTCCGGGACCTGAACCTCGGCTACCGCGCGCCCTACGTCGCCCGGACCGCCGAGATGGTCGCGAGCGGCGAGGCCCACCCCGAACCGGCCCGCGAGATGGCGTACGAGGACGCCCGCGAGCACCTCACCCAGTTCGTCGGGGTCGGCGAGAAGGTGGCCGACTGCGTGCTCCTGTTCTCGCTCGACCACCTCGGGGCCGTCCCACTGGACACGTGGATACGGACGGCCATCGAGGACCACTACCCCGACTGCGCCCGCGGTACCTACGCCGACACCTCGCGGGCCATCCGCCGCCGCTTCGGGGAGTACGCCGGCTACGTCCAGACGTACGTTTTCTACTACCTGCGGACGCGGTGAGGCTGGGGGTCCCCGGAACGGGGTGCGTGGACCGGGACCCCCGACGCCGACGCCGGCGTCGAACCCGGGGCCGGTGGTTCCAAATGGCTCGGCCGCGTTCGTGGGATATGTCCCTGACCGGCGAGACGACGATCCTGCTCCCGGTGGACGTCTCGACGGACGAGACGCCGGCCGAAGAACTGCTCGACCTGCTAGGTCCGGTTAACGTCGTCGTCCTCGGCTACGTCTCCGTGCCGGACCAGGCCGTCCCGGCACAGATCAGAGACGAGACCGAAGCGGCGGCGACCGAGCGCCTGGAGCGGATCGGGGCACGACTCGAGCCAGGTGGGGGGTCGGTGACGGAACTGCTGGTGTACACGCACGACCGCGACGAGACGGTGGACCGCGTGGCCGAGGAGTACGACTGTGACGCGGTGTTGACGCCCGGCGAGGCGGGAACCGTCGGTCGGGTTCTCGTCGCCGTGCGGGGCCGGGAGAACCTGGACCGCGTGACGTCACTGGTCGCGAGCCTGCTGGCGGCCGTCGACGCGTCCGTGACGCTGTTTCACGGCGCCGACGCCGACATGGCGGCGGGGCGACGACTGCTCGAGGACGCCACGACCCGGCTGACCGAGGCGGGCGTCGACCGGGAGCGGATCGAGACACGACTCGCCGAGGACGTTGACCCGGCCGACGAGATCGTCCGACTGGCCGCCGACGCGGACGT
This sequence comes from uncultured Halobacteriales archaeon, assembly GCA_964512525.1. Classification (GTDB taxonomy): domain Archaea; phylum Halobacteriota; class Halobacteria; order Halobacteriales; family SW-7-71-33; genus SW-7-71-33. The sequence continues at coordinate 8,860 of CAZEIO010000024.1, read as the reverse complement.
CCTCGTCCTCGGGGAGACGAAGCCGTCACTGCGGGAGCGGATCCTCGGCGACGCACAGAACCGCGTCCTCCGAGAGCGGGACGAACCGATCTTCGTCGTCAGGGACCCCTCGTAACGCCGTGACGGCGTCCGGCGTGAACGACGGGACGCCGTCGTCGCGTCGGCGACGGCTCCGACGGCACCACCCACCGTGACCGTTCATTTATCCGCGGCCAGCGTATCGGTCCGAACACGTGACCGACGTTGACCCCGCCGGTGCCCGGTCAGAGAGTGACCCGCGAGTTCGACCGTCGGCACTGCGAGACGACACCACCCCCTGTCGATCCCGGCGAGGGCGACGATGAGCGTCGAGAGCAGCGAACTGGAGCGCAACCTCGGGTTTCTGGAGGCCATGACCCTCGGGGGCGGGACGATGATCGGTGCGGGTATCTTCATCCTGCCGGGACTCGCCGCGGAGGGTGCCGGCCCGGCCAGTGCGGTCTCGTTCGCCGTCGCGGGCTTCGTCGCGCTGCTTGCGGCACTGTCGCTGTCGGAACTCGCGACGGGGATGCCGATCGCGGGTGGCAGCTACCACTACGTCAACCGCGCACTCGGCGGACTGTTCGGTAGCGTCGTCGGCTGGGGCATGTGGACCGGGCTGATGTTCGCGAGCGCCTTCTACATGATCGGCTTCGGGCAGTACATCGTCGTGCCGCTCGGCTTCCTCTCGGGACGACCGCTGGTCGTCCTCGTCGGCCTCGCGGGGCTGGGATTGATCGTCGGGATCAACTACTACGGCACCGACGAGTCAAGCGGTGCCCAGAACGTCATGATCGGGGTGGAGTTCGCGATCGTCCTGGTCTACCTCGGCCTGGGGGTGTTCTTCGTTGACCCGGGCAACCTGACGCCGTTCGCGCCGACCGGCCCGGAGGGTATCCTCGCGACCACGGGGACGGTCTTCGTCACCTACCTCGGGTTCGAGATCATCGCGACTGTCGCCGGCGAGATCGAAGATCCCGGCCGGCTGATCCCGCTGACGATGGTGCTGTCGGTGGTGGCGGTGACGCTGCTGTACGTCGTCGTGATGCTCGTCACGACCGGCGTCGTCCCCTACGGACAGTTGGGAGCGTCGCTGGTGCCGGTCTCGGACGTCGCCCAGATCACGATGTTCGGTGCCGTCGGCGTGGCGGCGATCACCTTCGCGGCGGCGATCGCCGCGATATCGAGCTCGAACTCCTCGGTGCTCGCCGCGTCGCGGGTGGTGTTCGCCATGGGCCGTGACGGACTGCTGAGCGAGCGGCTGAACGTCACTCACGACCGCTTCGCGACGCCCCACCGCGCGATCCTCGCCACCGGCGGCGTGACCGCGCTCCTCGTCCTCGCCGGCCTCCAGGTCGAGGCCATCGTCGCCCTGCTCGCACAGGTCGCCAGCTTCACCTTCCTCGTGACCTACGCGCTCGTCCACGTCTCCGTCGTCACCTTCCGGCGTGCCGACCCCGACGACTACGAGCCGGCGTTCCGGCTGGACCGCTCGTACCCCATCGTGCCCATCCTCGGCGTGGTGATGACCGTCGTCGTCGTCTCGCAGATGCGCCCGGCGGTCATCGTCGTCGGCAGCGGTGTCGTCCTCTTCGGCGTGGTCTGGTACGCCGCCTACGCCAGAGGTCCCTCTCTCGAGACGGGGTCGGGAATGATCGAGGAGGCCTTCGGCGACCTCCCGGCGGCGACGCTCGACCGCCTCCGACCGACCGCCGGCGCCGGCGAGGACCGCGGTGAGCCGACGCCGTACCGCGTCGTCGTGCCGGTCGCCAACCCCGACACGCAGCGTGGACTGATCCGGCTCGCCGCGGCGACCGCCCGGGCACACGCCGACGAGGGGATTCCCGAGTTGGTCGCCGTCAACGTCGTCGAGGCCGACCCGTCTCCGGAGGTCAACGTCGCAAGCGAGCGACTGGACAGCCAGCGCGAGTTGCTCGAGACGGCCGGCGAGATAGCGACGACGGTCGGCGTCGAACTGCGGACGCGGTCGCTGGTCCGCCCGGACGCGGGCGAGGCGATCCTCGAGGCCGTCGAGGACGCCGACGCCGAGCAGGTGGTGATGGGCTGGGAGGGCCGCCTCACTCGCGCCGAGTACGTCTTCGGACCGACGCTCGACCCGGTGATCGAGCGGGCTCCCTGCGACGTCTCCGCCGTCCAGATACGGACCGAGTCGGTCGGGCAACCGGTCGCCCTCACCGGTCCCGGACCACACGCGCCGGTCGCCGCGCGCCGGGCCGTCGACTTCGCCACCGTCGAGGGGACGACGCCCGTGCTGCTGAACGTCCAGCCGCCGACGCACCGCGACCCCGTCGGGCGCGGCGAGGCGGCCGTCGAACGGGTCGCCGAGCGGGCCGGTCTCGAGCCGGACCAGTACGAGTCACGCGTCGTCGTCGACGAGGAAATCGAGACGGCGATCCTCGAGACGGTCACCGACTACGACACCGTCTGTGCGGGCCTGTCCGAGCGGAGCCGTGCGTCCCGGCTCCGCTTCGGGTCCATCACCGAGCGCATCAGTCGGGAGTCCACTGGCAACGTCGCGATCGTCAGGGGCGAGTCGTTCACCGACGAGGCGACCCGGCGCGAGTCTGCGCCCGTCTCGGCCGACGCCGGCGAGGTCTCGTAGCCTCTCGGCCGGACGATAGAGCGACTTTTTTGTACGACCTCGAAGACCGTTGACTATGGACGACTGGCAGCGACGGACTCTCTACTCACTGGTCGTCCTCGCGGCACTCATGCTCGCGTACGCCGCCCTCTACCAGGCCGGCATGACCTTCGTCGAGAACCGCCCCCGGACGTTCCTCGAGTCCCTGCAGGTCGTCGTCGAGACGTTCACGACGACCGGCTTCGGCTCGGACTCGCAGTTCTGGGAGAGCTGGCAGATGCAGGTGCTCATCATCGTGATGGACCTGACCGGCGTCGCGCTCATCTTCCTCGCGCTGCCGGTGTTCGTCTTCCCGCTCTTGGAGGACGTCCTCTCGACGACGGTGCCGACGGCCGTCGAGGAAGACCTCGAGGACCACGTCGTCATCTGCACCTACACGCCGCGTGCAGAGCCGCTCATTGCCGAACTCCAGTCTCGCGGCGTGGACCACGTCATCGTGGAACCGGACCGGGAGCGCTCGGTCGGCCTCTACGAGGCCGGCGAGCGCGTCATCCACGCCGACCCGAGTTCCGTCGATGGGCTGGAAGCGGCCCGACTCCCGCAGGCACGGGCGCTCGTGGCGGACGTCAGCGACGAGGTGGACGCCTCTATCGTCCTCACGGCTCGCGACATCTCCGAGGACGTCCGCCTCGTGAGCGTCGTCGAGGAGCCAGACCGGGCGAACTACCACCGCCTCGCCGGGGCGGACGAGGTGCTGTCGCCCCGACCGCTCCTCGGCGAGAGCCTCGCACAGAAGATCACAACCGGCGTCACGACGGAACTCGGCGAGGTGATAGACCTCGGCGAGGACTTCGAGGTGGTCGAGTTGCCGGTCCACCGGGAGAGCGACCTCGTCGGGAAGACCATCGCCGAGACCGACTTCCGGGAACGGGCCGGCGTCAACGTCATCGGAGGATGGTTCCGGGGCCGCTTCCTCAGTCCGCCGCCGCCGGACGCCACCATCGACGGCAGTACGGTCCTCCTGTTGACCGGCCGCGAGGACCAACTCGAGGACCTCGTCCCCCTGATAAGCAGGGACGTGCGCCGCTACGACCCCGGCGAGACCGTCGTCGTCGGCGCGGGCGAGGTGGGCCGCGTCGTCGACCGCGCACTGGACGATGCCGGCATCCCCCACACCGTCGTTGACGTGCAGGACCTCCCCGGCGTCGACGTGGTCGGCGACGCGACCGACCCCGCCGTCCTCCGCGAGGCTGGCGTCGCGGACGCCCGCTCCGTCGTCCTCGCGCTACCGGACGACACGCTCACCGAGTTCGCCACGCTCGTCGTGCGCGATTTCGACCCGACCGTCGAGATAGTTGCCCGCGCCGAGGAGACGGAGTCGGTCCGGAAGATGTACCTCGCGGGCGCGGACTACGTCCTCTCGCTCGCCGCCGTCGCCGGCCGTCTCACCGCCGCGGCGGTCCTCGAGGAGGCAGACCCGATCTCGATCGATACGAAGGTCAACGTCGTCCGCCTGCCGGCGCCGGGACTCGTCGGCCGAACGCTCCAGGAGGCCGACGTCCGCGCACGGACTGGCTGTACGGTCGTCGCCGTCGAGCGAGACGGCACCGTGATCACCGACGTCGGTCCCGACTTCCGGGTGCAGGAGGGCGACGACGTCGTCGTCGCCGGCGAAGACGAGGGCGTCAACCGCTTCCGGGAACTGCTCGGCTGATCGCGTCACGCCCGCTCGGCGAAGACGAACTCCGCGCTCGACCCGAGCGGGTCGTCCACGGTGCGCGTCTGGACGTTCCGGAAGCCGGCGGTCTCTAGCTGGGAGAGCGTCCGCTCGCGGCCGGGTGCGGAGAAGAACATCCGCCCGCCCATCCAGCCGTGACGGACCGTCTCGAAGCGGCCACCCGGCAGGGTCATCAGGAGGTCGCCGCCGGGCCGGAGAACCCGGGCGAACTCCTCGTACACCGCGGGATGTTCCTCGCGGGGCACGTGGAAGACGGCGTGGTAGGCAGTGACGGCGTCCACCGCGGCGTCGGCCACCGGCAGCGAGGCCATGTCGCCCTGCAGGAGCCGGCCGGCGTGGCGCTCCGCCGCGAGTTCGAGTCCAACCCGAGAGACGTCGAGGCCGACGCTCCGGGGCGGCAGGTTGTCGAGGGTTCGGGCACCGTCGCCACAGCCGACGTCGAGGACGACTGCGCCGCTTCCCAGGCGGTCGGCGAGTTCCGCGACCAGCGCGGCGTCGGACCCGGTGGGATCGCGCTGGCTGGCGTACTGGCGGGCCACGTCGTCCCACGCGCGACGGACCTCCTCTCTGTCCATACGAGTCGTAGGCGCGGGGACGACAAAAGCGGCCGGTGCCACGCTCCTGGCGGACGTCGTCACGACAGGGCGGCGGTCGCGAACGCCCGTGTGGGGACGAGACGAGACGGGACAGCGCTTAATCCGGTGGCCGCCCGAATGCCGGTGTGTACCGCGCCCGCGACCGCGTCGAGAACGAACGGTGGCTCGCAGAGCTGGCGGCCGCCGCGGACCGCCTCGACCTCGGCGGCGAGGCCCGTAGCTACGCCGAGGACCTCTTCCTCTCTGCCGCGGGCGACCTCGACGACCGGTCGAAGCGGGCGGTCGTCGCCGCGAGCCTGTACGCCGGCGGCCTCGTAGCGGGTGACCGCCGGTCACAGGGGGCCGTCGCCGAGGCCGCCGACGTCTCGCGGCTCACGGTGCAGTCTCGCTGGAAGGACCTCCTCGAGGAGGCCGGCCTTGAGGCGCCCGGCTGGTGACGGCGATAGCGGGTCGCGGCGGTCGTCGCCACCGTGGACGCCTGTGCGGAGTGCCGCGGTCGGGATGACGTCGTGGCCGCGAGGAGCGTGTCGCGCTACGCGTCGTCGCCGTCGGGCGCCGGGACGTCGTCGGCGTCGTCGCTGCCCTGCACGGTGATGGTGACGGGGTCCTCGGCGTCTGCCTCCTCTTCGTCCTCGTCGTCGTCGCCGAGGCGGTCGTCCAGCCGGAAGACGGCGTTGAGTTCGCCCTGAATCTGGTCAACGACGGTGCCGACGAGTTCGCTCGGGGCGATGGCGGCGTACTCGTAGGGGTTGTTACCGGCGCCCTCGCTCTGGCGCTTGCCGCGAGTGACGACGCCGTCGTCGTGGAGTTCGGCCAGCGCCTCGCGGACGGTACTCGGGTACAGCCCGGTGCCCTCCGCTATCTCCTTGCTGGTGCTGTCGGGAGAGGAACGCAGGTGGACGTAGATTCGTGCCCGCGTCTCCGTGTCGAGCACCCACGACAGCAGGTCGATGACGCCCTCGTCGAACCCCTCGACGGCGCGGTCGGCGCTCTGACTCAGTGGGCCCCCACCGTCGTCGGCGTGGTCGTCCTCTGGGTCGGTCTCCGGTGCGATCGGGTCGTCGTCTGGTGCCAGCGGGTCCGGGTCGCGCTGCCCGTTCCCAGTGTCGTCGCCGGACATGACCTCTCGTAGAGGACAGTATCCCGACGGTAAAAAAGCCGTCGCTAACCGCGTTCGACGGAAAACCCGTTACACTCCGGGCAGACGTAGTACTCGACCTCGTACCGTTCGCCACACGTCAGGCACTCGTACGGTTGGCTCCCGGTAGCACCGCCGTCTCGGCGAATGATGTCTTGGATGCTCATCCCCCTTGGGGGATACAGTCACAGCCACTCCATTTGAACCTTACTTATATCTTATGGCAAAATTGCGTGCTGAATAAACGGTCACAGCACGAGTGAATCGTAGAGGGCGTCGGGTCCGTCTCGCTCGCGGTGCCGTCGCTGTCGCTCGGCACCGCTCGCTCGCTCCAGGAGGGCCGGCAGACCGTCGAGGTCGAGGCGGTCACTCAGTCGGTGAACTGCCCGGTCGAGCGGTATCGCCCCGCCGTCGCGGGCGAGGAACGTCGCCTCGTGACCGTGCCGGGTCGCTCGCCAGCGGTTCTCGTCGAGGAGTTCCCGACGGAGGTGGGGGGCGGACTCGCCGTCTTCGTGTCGTTCGGCGAGGTCCACGACGAGGGCGTGGACCGCCTCGACGAACGCCATGACGCGCTCCGGGTCGCGCTGGGCGTCCGGCGCACGCACCTCGACCGTGCCGTGGCCCGTGTGCGGCCGCACGTCGTACCAGAGTTCGCCGCGGTCGCGAATCGACCCCGAGGCGACCATCCGCCGCTCGAAGGCGCGAAACGACGCCATGTCTTCGAAGCGCGTCGGCACGCCGGTGTTCGGCAGTGCCTCGAATATCTTCGCCCGGGCGGACTGCAGACCGGTGTCGTACCCGTTCCAGAACGGCGAGTTGGCCGACAGCGCCAGCAACACCGGCATGTACCAGCGCAGGCGGTTCGCGACGTACACCGCCCGGTCCGGGTCGTCCACCCCGACGTGAACGTGCAGTCCGGCCGTCGTGTTGCGGTGCTGTGGGTACTGGATGCGGTCGAGTTGCGAGCGGTAGCGGGGCTTTCTGGCGTGGTCGAGTTTCCGCCAGCGAGCGGCGGGGTGCAGTCCCGCCGCCGCGATGCGGTACTCCGGCGCGGCGTGTTCGACGAGTGCCTCCCGAACCGCCCGGAGGTCCGCCGCGGCGTCGGCCATCGTCGTCGTCGGCGTCTGCGTCTCGATGACGCACTTGAACAGTTCGTGGTCGAGACGGTCCGCCAGAATCGTCGGGGGGTCCCGCCCGTACACCAGTTCGTCCGTCCCGCTCGTGGGACGGCCCGTCTCGTCGACGACGAAGAACTCCTCCTCGATGCCAACGGTCCCCAGTCGGTCGAAGGTCTCCGCCGGGTCGGGGAGGTCCTCGGGGTCCTGCGCCGTCTCGGAGTCTGCCATTCTGCCGGCGGTTTCACCGCCCCGGATATATACGTTCGGACGCCGGCACTCTCCCCGTCCGGTCCGCCGGTGGGCGGCCCCGACGGACCGCCGTTCACCCCTCCTCGCGTGGTCGCGCGACCACCGCGAGGTGGTCGTCGTGCGTCGGGTCGAGGCGGGTCCGACCGAGCACCTCGTACCCCTCGCGCAGCGTCGCGAGGACCTCCTCGAACACCGCCGCCGGGTCGCGAGTCACGTCCTCGCTGCGGGCCTTGACAGCCACGACCAGTCGTCCGTCGTCGGCGAGGAAGCGCTGGTTCCGCAGTGCCACCGTCGCCTGCCCACGCGTCGCCACGTCCTGCACTACGACGTCTAGGTCGGCCTCCACGACGCCGGCGTACGTCTCCGGCCGCCGGGCGTCCTTCAGGAGCGGAAACAGCCGCGGTCGGTCCGCGGCGACCGACAGCAGCTCTCGCGTCGGTCCCGGCGCGAACTCGACGGCGTACGTCGGCCCCGCGAGGTCGGCGACGTGAGAGACTGTCGTCCCCGCGGCCGCGCCGAGGTAGAGTACCCCGTCGCCGCCGTCGAGTCCGGGGTCCAGTCCCGCCTCGACGGTCGCCGCCAGTTTCGACCGCCGGGCGTCCCAGACGCGCCACTCGCCGTCGGTCGGCTCACCGTACACCGGCGGTCCCCGCGTCGCCAGCCGTCGCTCGCCGTCGAAGTCGCGGTACGCCAGTCCCTCGACGTCCGCGACGATGGCCTCGGGGTCGCGCACGACCTCAGTCACCCTCTCCACCTCCGTCCGGGTCGTCGCCGTCCTCTGCCCGTGCCCGGATGCGGGCCATCCGCTCGTCTAGCTCTCGCTCCAGTTCCGGCCGCCGGTCGCCGGCGTAGTGGTCCACGCGGGCGGCGATAGCGAGTTTGCCGGCGAGGGCTCGCGCCGCCGACCCGCGGTCCTCTGGACGCGTGCCACGGACGTACTCGTGGACGTAGATGACGCCGTGTTTCGGCGACGGCGCCTGTCCGCGGAGGTGGGCGAACAGCGCCTCCTCCGCGCCGAGTACCTGCACCGTCCCGGCGGGCATCTTCGCCAGCGACTCGAGACCGCCGGCGAGGGCGACGAGACGGGCGGCCAGAACCGGGCCCGCCATCGCGGCGAGATTCGGCGCCACCGTCGGCGCGATGCGCTCTACCGTCGCCCGCAACTCGTCGCGCTCGTCGTACAGTCCCGCCGCGCGCTCCGCGAGGGCGACCAGCCGCCGGTCGAGGGCGTCCGCCGGGTCGCGGTCGGCGACGGCCCGGACCCGTGCCTCGGCGGTGTCGCCCGCGGCGTCGGCGTCGGCGGCCCACTCCGTCACGCGCTCGGCGAGTTCGTTCGCCACCCGGTCGAGGTCGTCGAGTGCCCGGACCGCCGCCGCCAGTCGGCGGTCGTCCGCGCGGTCG
>CAZEIO010000023.1:0-17530 GCA_964512525.1 uncultured Halobacteriales archaeon | reverse complement strand
ACAACTACTCGGCCCGGTCTGTTGTGCCTACTAATTGACCCTGCCAAATCCAATCTGTGGAATTGCATTCTTTACAGAACGCTGTTTTCGGGGTATTCCCTCACCGCCGCCATTTATAATATTTATTACAACATTTTCATATGGCTGGCACATAAGACGACTGTGATTCTGGCTTGTCGTGTGCCAACGTGGCGCGGTGATCGATGATGGGTTCGGAATCAACCTCGGTGAATACTGACGTATCGGGAAGCCAGCTAACGTCTACGTACGTTCGGTGGGGTGGGCTCGCGGCGATGTTGGGCCCGACCCTCGTGCTGATTGCGAACGTCTACGACGTGTGGCGGGACTTGGGCTCTGGCCCAGAGAGTGTCGTCGAGGCCGCGGGCTCGACGACGTACGTCGTGTTCGGTGGAGCACGGTTGCTCGGTGGCATCTTGCTCGTGTTCGGCCTTGCCGCTCTCTATCTGTACCAGATAGAGGCCGCCGGCAAGCTAGGTCTGGGAGGGTTCGTTATCAGCATGGTCGGGACGGTACTCCTGACGGGGTCTGCGTGGTATCAGCTCTTCGTGGTGCCAGTCATGGCCGCGGAAGTCCCGGCATTCGCCGAGGCGGCTCGGGCTGCCGACGCTGGAGCATTGCTGACTCTCGGATTGGCTATTCCGCTTTTCGCCCAGGCAATCGGCTGGACGATATTTGGGCTGGCCACGTATCGAGCGTGTGTCTTCCCACGTTGGGCAGCCGTCGGGGTCATCGTCGGTGCCCTGCTCCTACTCGTTCCGATACCGGGTATCCCAGTCGTCTTTCAATTGGCAGTCGCTTCGATGGGATTGCTCCTACTTTCCGGACGGCTGGAGAACCCGTCACACGAGCCCACGACCGACGGTTCGCAGTCAGAATCTATCGGCAGCTGAGAATCGACTGATCGGTATCTACGGGGATACGCGTCAGCCAGTTCGGGGCCTCGACGCCGTCCCAGTATCAACGACGATATCTGGCTCACCGTGGTTCGCCCGCTCGGAACGTGGTTTTTAGTTGCTTCTCTCGATTTGTTGACCGTGTCAAGTGATACCAGCACAGACGAAGCGACGGGGCGACCACCTGAGGAAGTGTTCGCAGTGCTGGGAGACGAGAGTCGTCTCGCGATCCTGCGTGCGCTCAAAGACGCTGACGAGCCGCTCGCTTTCTCCGAGGTGTACGATCGAGTCGAGCAGACCGTTACCTCGAATTTCAACTACCATCTCGGGAAACTCGAGGGCCACTTCGTGCAGAAGACCGGTGATGGGTACGAACTCCGGCAGGCGGGGCGGCGGGTCATCGAGGCAGTCCTGTCGGGCACAGTGACCGACGCCCCCGAAATGAAGCCGACTCGAATCGACATGCAGTGCCCGTTCTGTGGTGCCCCGATAGCAGTGGGGTACCAGGAAGAACGCGTAGACATCTACTGCACTGACTGCACAGGGCTGTTCGGGAAGGTAGAGACTGTCGCGGAACTGTCCGCTCCCGGAGAGTACGGGAGTCTTGGACACATGTTGCTCCCGCCTGCGGGTGTCCAGGGACGGGCAGCCGCAGAGACCCTCGACGCGGCGTGGCTCTGGAGTCAGCTCGAGTTCGTTGCGAGAGGAAGTGGTCTCTGCCCTCGCTGTTCGGCACTCGTCGAGCAGTCTGTAACAGTCTGTGACGAACACGAGCGTACCGAGGGCGCCTGTGACGACTGTGGCCGCAACTACGCCGCGCACTTCCACACTCGTTGTACGAACTGCGGCAACGTCTGGCACGGTATCGTCGGTGGTATTCTGCTGAGCAACACCGATCTGCAAGCATTTTTGACGGCACACGGGATCAACATCGTTGCTCCCAACACAGTCGACCGCGCGCTCGAAACGCTTGGCAACTACGAGGAGGAGGTGGTTTCGACCGATCCGTTCAGAGGCCGGTTCACCTTCACGATTGCCGATGACTCTCTCACGCTCACGGTGGATGACGATCTCTCGGTGGTTGACGTGACGAGACACGGCACCGACGATCCTGACCGCTGAATCCATCCTCTGTATTCAGCAGGCCTATTTCACCAGTCGCCGAGACCTTCGACAGAGCCCATCCGATGTACCTTTCGGGCTTGACGGCGTCTTTCCCCGTATGAACGCGGATTCACCGGCAGTTTCCCCGCAGAACGTGTCAGCGATCTCGGTGAGGAACGTATGACGAACCGCGACGAGTACTACAACCGCGCGAAACAGGAGGGCTACCGCACCCGCTCGGCGTACAAGCTCCGCCAGCTGGACGACACGGCGGACCTGTTCTCGCCCGGCGATACCGTGGTGGACCTCGGCGCGGCACCGGGCGGCTGGCTCCAGGTGGCCGGCGAACGCGTCGGCAGCGAGGGCCGCGTCGTGGGCGTGGACCGCCAGCGCATCGACGACCCCGAGGTCGCCGCCAGCGTCGAGACGGTTCAGGGCGACGTGACCGACGACGAGACGGTCGCGATGCTGCGCGGCGTCCTCGGTGCCGACACCACCGACGGCGGCGAGACACTGCGCGGCGAGCGGCCGGTGGACGCCGTCGTCTCCGACCTCGCGCCGAACATGACCGGCACGTACGAACTCGACCACGCCCGGTCGGTCCACCTCGCCCGGCAGGTGCTTTCGATCGCCGAGGAACTCCTGACCGCCGGCGGTGACGTGGCTGTGAAGGTGTTCCAGGGGTCGGAACTGGACGACTTCCGCGACGAGGTCGCCGCCGCCTTCGAGTACGTCCGCACGGTGGAGCCGGACGCCTCCCGCGACTCGTCGTCGGAGGTGTACGTCGTCGGGAAGGGGCGTCTCACCGCGCCGGTCCGGACCGGCGACCGCCTCTCTGTCGAGGTCGTGGATGAGGGGTCCGAGGGCGACGGCGTCGCGAAGGTCGAGGGGTTCACCCTGTTCGTCCCCGGTGCGACGGCGGGCGAGACGGTTCCGGTCGAGGTGACGGACGTGAAGCCGAACTTCGGGTTCGCGGAGCGGGTGTCGGACGGCGACGACGGGTCGGAGTGAGCGACGCCGGTCAGTCGCCGGCGGTGCGGGAGTCCGAGTCGGGGCGTTGCGGCCCGCCGCGGAGCCGACCGGGCAGGTTGACCGCCCACAGGAGAGCGAGACCGGCGCCGTAGGCGAGACAGACCGGGACGGCGATGATGAACATCGTCAGCGTCCCGCCGGGGAGACCGAAGCCGGCGACACAGAAGACGCCGAGGACGACGCCCCGCCAGCGCTCCAGCATCGTCCGGTGGGAGACGATGCCGCCGCGGTCGAACAGCCACATCGTCACGGGGATGTCCGCGAGGAGACCGATACCGAGCGTCGTCAGGATGACCAGCCACATGAAGGCGTTCAGCCGGTAGCTGACGCGCATCCCCGCCTCGAGGGCGTCCTCGACGAGGAAGGAGATGATGGCCGGCGAGACGTAGAAGAAGCCGGCGAGACTGCCGAGGACGACGCCCGCGAACAGCGACCCGCCCCAGACGAGGAAGACGCGCCGGTCGCCGCCGACGGCGATACCCCGCGTCTGGAGGGCGGGCCACGCGTAGTACAGTACCACCGGCATGGCCGCGAGGACGCCGATGATGGTCGCCACCTTCACCTCGAAGATGAGGTGTTCGACTGGGTGGAGCGCGATGATGTAGTTCGCGCCACCCGGCGAGGGGTCGCCGCCGACCGGCGGCTGGACGACGCCCGCGCCGCCGGCGACGCCGGCCATCCCCCCGGTCGTGTCGAGCACCGCTCCGGCGGTGTCGTAGCCGACGGCGCCGACCATCTGCCGCAGGAGTTCCGGCTCGACCTGCCGGAAGAAGGTGCTCTTGATCTGGCCGAGACCGCCCTGGTAGAGCCAGAAGAATGTGAGTCCGAGCGTCGCCATCAGGACCCCGACGATGCGGAACGCCTTCGAGGTGAGACTCTCGACGACGAAGGCGATGTCGTAGTAGTACCCCCCGACGTCGTCCTCCGTCGTCTCGTCGTCGGTGAACGGGTCCACCATCCCGGCGGCGGTGCTCGTGAAGACGCCGCCCGCGTCCGCGTCTTCGTCCCCTTCCTCCTCGTCCGCAGACCAGCCGCCGACGCCGCCGCCGAGGTCCGGGTCCACGTCATCGTAGCCGGCGGCCGCGTCCTCGCCGACGCCGTCCGGAACGCCGTCGGCGTCGTGGACCTCCTGTGCCTCGTCGAAGCGGTCGAGGACGGCCTGAGCCTTCTCGTCGTCGTCCGCCTCCAGTGCCCGCCCGGCCACGGCGACGGCCTCGTCCTCGGTGAGTTCGAGGAAGACCTCGGGCGGGGCGGCGCGGACGCCGGCGGCGTCGAGTTCCTCGAGGTCGATGTCGGCGGGGTCGGGGCGTCCGCCGGGGCCACGACGGGGTTCGACGGGCTGGTTGAGCACCCACAGCGAGAGGACGAAGACGACGAGGACGACGACGCCGCTGCCGGCGGCGAGACCGAAGACGGCGGCGCCGAGGTCGCCGCCGACACCGACCAGCCCCCGGGTGGTCAGCGGGCCGGGCCGGACGAACGCTGGCAGGGCCGGGAACACCCGGTCGCTGAGGTAGCCGAGGAGTCCCTGGCTGGCAGCGACGGCCCCGCCGACGGTCGCGAGGACGAACAGCGCGGCCATCACGCCGACGCCGCCGCGGACGGTGAGGGCGTCCTCGCTGGCCTCGCTCCCGCGGCGGACGTTCGTCACCAGTTTCGAGAGCCCGAGACTGAAGAGGTACAGCGAACAGAGCGGCACCGCCCACATGATCTGCGTGAACGGGTCCGGCGGCGAGAAGAAGGCGCCAAACGCGAAGATGGCGATGACGGCGTACTTCCAGCGGTCCCGAAAGGTCTCGTAGGGGACGACTTCGGTGTACGCGAGGATGCTCATGACCAGCGGCAACTGCGCCGCGAGGCCGAAGGAGACAGTCAGCAGGACCAGAAACTGTACGTACAGGACGATGTCGTACTCCGGCTTCACCGCGGCCTGGATGGCGTTGGTCGCGAGGAAGTTGAACATCGTCGGGAAGAAGACGACGTAGGCGTACAGCGTCCCGGCGAGAAACAGCACCGCGCCGAGGAGGACGAACCCGACCTGCTGGGCCCGCGAGAGCGGCACCTTCGCGGTGAACCCCCGCCGCCGGAAGGCGTCGCGGGAGAGGTAGAGCAACAGCGGCAGGGCGAGGAGTGCGCCGACGACCAGTCCGATCTTCACCTGGACGAGGATGACGTCGAACGGCGTCCGGGTGATGATCCGCAACTGCCCGGAGACGGCGTCGGACATCTGCGAGCGCGTGTTCGCCCGCAGGAAGTCCCAGACGTAGGCCTGCAACACGACGATAGTGGTCAGCAGACCGGTGACGAAGACGATGAAGACCTTCTGGAGGTGTTTCTGGAGGCCACCCAGCATCGCGCCGACGGTCTCCCGGCCCGTCTGCACCGCGCGGGCGGTGTCTTCGTCGATGGCCGAACTCATCGTCTCCGATATCTCCCTTGTGACTATCAATCTTTGTCACTGCCGCCGTCACCGGGGAATCAAAAAAGGACTATAACCGCCGGACCGTAGGTTCGGGTACATGGAGGACCCGGAGGAGTCGTCGCCTGCCGACGCCGATGCCCCCGAACGGGCAGACGCCGGCGACCGGGAGACGCCCGAGGACGACGAGTCCCCGGACCCGCCCGAGGACGGCGACGACCCCTCCCCCGACGACGCCGGTGACGGCAACTCCGCCGCCGACTCTCCCCGTGACGACGCGGACGACGCCGACACCGGGACCAACGACTCACCCCCCGACGTGGACGACGGAGGGGCGGCGTTTCCGGTGGACGCCTACGACGACGTCCCCGGCGCGGACGGCGAGAGCGACGAGGACGAGGACGGCGACGGCGACAGTGACAGTACTTCGCCGACCGACGACGACTCGAACGACACCGGTGCCGTCCCCACGCCCGGCACCGACGAGTACGACGAGTGGATTCAGGGACTGCGGGACGCCAACCCCGACCCGGTCGCCGAACCAGACGTGTCCACGGAGGCCCCCGAGGACGGCATCGGCGGGGGCACCGTGGCCGGACCGGTGGCGGCGACCGACGTGGACGAGGAGACGGACGACGACGGAGACGGCGACGACGAGACCACGGACGACCGCTCGGCGGACGACGGCCCGCCGTCCCCACCCGCCGTGGCCGCGACGGAGGACGCCGACGAAGACACCGACGGCACTGCGGCGACGACCGGCCGGGACGGTCCGTCGCCGCCGGGCGCACCCCCCGCCGAACCCACCGCAGCGAGTGCGGCGGCCTCGGGGTCGGTCGAGTCGTCGCCGGCGGGTGCTCCCGGTCCCGGTGACCCGGGGTTCGGCGACCCGGACGAACCGGCGACGCCGCCGGACGACGAGGAGATGCCGCTGTCGGACCACATCGAGGAGATGGTCCGGCGACTCGCCGTCGTCGTCATCGCCGCCTCGCTGGCGACGGCGGTCGCCTTCCCCTCGGCCGAGTCGCTGCTGAACGCGATGTGGTACGGCGTGCTCCCGCCGAAGGTCCCGTCACCCACGCTGTACGGCCCCCTCGAGAAGCTGCTCTCGGAGATCAAGGTGGCGAGTCTCGCGGGCATCCTCATCGCGCTCCCCGTTCTCGTGTACGAGTCGTACCTGTTCATGCGGCCCGGACTGTACCCGAAGGAGCGGCGGTACTTCCTCGCGGCCGTCCCGACCAGTCTCGTCCTCGGGTCGCTGGGGATGGCCTTCGCGTACTTCCTCATTCTGCCCGTTCTCTTCCGGTACTTCATCACCTACTCCGAGAGCGCCGTGGACGCGCTCCCGTTCGGACTCCGGGTGACGTTCGACCTCATCGTGTCCCTGCTGGGCGCGTTCGCGCTGGTTTTCCAGATTCCGCTGTTGATCATGCTCGCGGTGATGATCGGCGTCGTGACACGGCGCTGGCTGGAGGAGCAACGCATCCTGTTTTGGGGGCTGTTCCTCGGCATCGGCTTCTTCATCAGCCTCGGCGACGCCACCGGTACCGCGCCAATCATCATCGCGCTGACGATGATATCGCTGTTCGAGGGGACGCTCGCGCTCCTGCGCTGGACCGGGCGGAACTGACGGCCGCGCCCGCGGGGACCCGTCCGTCGATCGTCGTTCTCGCGGCCAGGAACCGAGAGGCTGATACCGCACAGACCCCGCGATCCGACGTGCGACGACGGGCGTTCGTGACCGCTGCCGTCGGCACGCTCGCCGGACTGAGCGGCTGCCTCGACGTGTTCGCCTACGACGACCCGACGGGTGCCCCGGCCCTGGAAAGCGATCGCCCCGCGGTGAACGAGACGTTCGTCGCCGGGCCGATGGAGCCGTACTGCGAGCGCAACGGCGGCGACTACCCGCCGATGTCGATACAGGAGTACTTCGCGGCGTCACTCCCCGAGGGTCGCGAGGTCGAGACCGTCGAGACGTTCGCCCGGAGAGAACTCCCCGGTGACACGCCGGTGACCCTGCGCGAGGAGCGCCCCGCCCGCCTCGGCTGGCGCGGCGAGACGTTCGACATCGCCAGTCGGTACAACTCCGAGCGGTACTTCGTCGGCTGGGTCGGCGAGGTGGAGGGCGACCGCGCCATCGTAGTCGTCCTGCACGAGTCACACGCGGAACTGCGGGTGTTCGAGACGGCCCCGAACTGCTGACTGTCCCCGGCCGTCACTCCAGTCGCTCGAGGACGGCCTCCGGTTCGTACGACAGCGACAGCGACCGCGACCGGCCGCGGCCGTCCACGTCGGCGTACTCCGCCTCGATGAGGTCGAGTTCGTCGAGTTTGTTGATTATCTCGGAGTAGCGGGTGTAGCCGAGGTCGGTCGCCTCGTGGAAGGCCTCGTACACGTCGCCGGCCCGTTCCCCGTCGTTGTCCGCGAGCACCCGCAGGAGGTCACGTTCGCTGTCGGTGAGACCGCGCAGCGACCGCGAGAGGTGGACGTACTTCGAGGTGTCGTAGGCCTCCTCGACGTCCTCGCGGGTGACGGTACGAGAGCCGCGCATCTCGGCGTTCAGTCCGGCACGGTGCAGGAGGTCGATGCCCACCCGGAGGTCGCCGGTGTGGTCGGTGAGTTCGGCCACGTAGTCGAGTACCGGTGCCGAGATGACGTCCTCGTGGAAGCCCCGCTCGACGCGGTCACCGAGGATGTCCACTATCTCCTCGGGGTCGTACACGGGGAAGTACACCTCCTCTGGACGGAAGACGGACTGCACGCGGCCGTCGAGTTCGCCGATGACCTCCAGATCCGGGTCCGAAGAGATGACGATGACGCCGATGCGGGCGCCGCCGCGGTCCTCGTGGGCGCGCAACAGCGAGTAGAGGGTGTCCGACGCCTCGCCCTCGTAGAAGAGGTAGTTCACCTCGTCGAGCGCGACCACGAGCGTCTCGTCCTCGTCGGCGAGTTTCTCGGTTATCTGTCCGAACAGCTTCTTGAACGAGACGCCCGAAGAGGGCGGCTCGTACTCGAACATCGCCCGGAACAGCTGGGAGAAGACGGCGTAGCGGGTGGCGTTCACCTGGCAGTTGACCGTCGCCGTCCGGACGCCGCTCTGGGCGGCGAGTTCGTCGAACAGTTTCCGGACGGCCGTCGTCTTGCCCGTCCCCGGCGGCCCCTCTATCTGGGCGTTCAGCGGCCGCGATCCCCGGACCGCCGGCCGCATCGCGTACTTCAGCGTCTCCATCTGGGACTCCCGGTGGCGAAACCGCTCGGGCGTGTAGTCTATCTCGAAGACGTGCTCGTCCCGGAACACCGACTCGTCCCAGGCGAGCATGCCCTCCTCTCCCATTTCACTTTCACCTCGCTGGTGCGGTCACTTAACGCTTCCCACGGGCGGCTGGCGTCGCCGCACGTCCTGGCGCCCGCTTGCGGTCGTGGCGTCGGACGAGCGCCGGTCGTCGCCGTGAGACCGCCCCCTCAGCGGTCGAACTTCTCCAAGAGGCGGTCGTAGAACGGTTCGGCCTCCTCGCCGGCCAGTTTCTCGACGATGAGTTCCGGCGTCGAGCGGGCGAGGTGGTCCTTCACCGGCGAGCGGTTCACCCGCAGTTCGCCGTCCACCAGTCCGACCGCCTCGATGCCGTCCACCGTCACGGGGAACGAACACGCCTCGCGTATCTCACCGGCGAGGTGCGAGACGAACACCGCCGTCGCGCCGTTCTCGTGGAGCGCCTCGAGGATGCCCGCGATGATGGTCGCGCTCGCGCCCGGTTCGGTGATCGACTCGAGTTCGTCCACGAGCACCAGTCCCTGGCCCTCGTCGGCGACCCGGGCGAACTCCCGCACCGTGGACTCGAAGGCGCCGGCGTCGAGGGTGCCCTGTGTCTTCGCGTGGTAGTAGAGGCGGTCCACGCGCTCGGTGCGAACCCGCTCGGCGGGTACCGGGAGTCCCATCTGGGCGAGTATCACGACCGTCGCCACGAGGTCGAGCGTGGACGTCTTCCCGCCGGAGTTCACGCCCGACAGCAGTGCGACCCCCTCGACCGCGTAGTCCACGGGTTCGACCTCGTCGAACGGCTCCGGCAACAGCGGCGACCGGCCCCCTTCGACCTCGAAGCCCTCGCCGCCGAACTCCGGCAGCGTGCAGTCGAAGTCCGCGGCGAAGCGGGCGACGGCGAGTTCGACGTCGAGTTCGAGTGCCCGCTCGACGAGGTCGCGGGCCGGTTCGCGCATCGCGGCGAGGTCGCCCGCCAACTCGCGCTTCAGCCGGGTCGCCCGCCGGTCGCGGGCCGCCGTGAGTTCCTCCCGGAGACGGGCGACGGCGTCGTCGTCCGTCTCGACCGGGAAGGTGGGGTCGTCGGGGAGCGCCCGGCGGGCGAGGTCTGCCTCGGCCCCCTCGAGTTCGAGGGCGTCAACGAGATGCTCGCGGGCGGCGGCGACCGCCTCCTCGAACTCCGTCGCGAGTTCCCGCGACAGTAACGAGTCCACGCCGGCACCGCGTTCGACCAGCGAGAGCAGGTCGGCCCCCTCGATGGTCACGTCTCGCTCCCGGATGGCCGCCCGCAGGCGGTCGTCGGCGACGCTCTCGGCCGTCGCGACCGCGGCGTCCAGGTCGTCGGCCGCCCGCGACAGGCGGTCGAGTTCGTCGTCACCGACGACGCCCCCGTCGGCGTCCAGTCGGTCGAGAGCCGCCTCGAGGGCATCCGGGTCGCAGTCGGCGTCGAGGTCGGCGGCGCGGGCGACGCGGGCGGCGGCGCGCAGGCGGTCGCGGTTCTCCGCGAAGAACGCCAGCGGTCGCTCCGGCACGACCGCGGCGGGGTCGTCCAGTGCGCCGGGTTCGACGCGTACGTCGCCGGCGACGTCCACGCCGGCGAAGGCCTCGTCCACGGCCACGACGGTGGCGTACCCCCGTGCGAGTTCCGCGAGGTCGCGGGCGTCCTCGACCACCTCGACCGGCAGTTCGGGAACGGCCTCGCGAGCGGCGGCGTACCGCTCCGCGTCGGCCGTCGCCAGACAGCGGTCCCGCACCCGCACGTCGCCGGGCGTCGAGAGCGGCTCGACGCCGTCCAGCGCCGACAGCACCGCGGGGTCCACCTCGCGGTCGGTCGCCCGCGCGACGAACTCGCGGACCTCCTCGATGCGGGACGCCGCGGCACTCGGGTAGAACGTCTCGACGCGTTTCGCGGCGTAGTCCGTGACGGTGCGCTCCTTGAGAAGCTCGAGGACGGCGTCGTACACCTCGCGGGCGCGGTCGGTCGCGAGGACGTCGCCGGGGTCGTCGTGGCGGTGCCGGACGGCCGCGCGGGCGATGCGGGCCGCCCGGCCGTCGGAGATGCCCGGCGCGGCCGCGATGCGGGCCACGTCGCCCTCCCGGAGTGCCCCCTCGGGGTCGTCGAGTTCCGCGAGCGCCGCCGCCGTCTTCTCGCCGACGCCCGGTATCGCCTCGACGTCCATTCGTTGCCCCGCCGTTCGCGTTCGGGGGTACAAGTACCTCGCGCTCCCCGCAGTTCTACTCCTCTCGCCGACGCCGCCAGACGGCGAGGGTGCCGACGACCGCGGCGACGGTCGCCCCGGTCCCGAATCCCGGCAGCGACTCGCCGCCGTCCCGCGGCGCGAGCGTCGGTCCCCGGAGCGACGTGGATGACCGCTCGGTGGTCGCGGCCGTGGTTGGGTCGGCCGTCGGCGTCGGCAGTCCCGCGACGGCGACCAGTCGGGTGGTGTCGTTCTCCGGCCGGTCGGCCCTGCCGACGGCCTCGAACACCGGCTCGCCCTCGTCGCGGTCGCCGTCGCCGTCGCGGTCCCACGCGACACGTACCGGCATCCGCCCGCCCGGCGAGACGGCGCCGGGATCGACGTACACGAGCGTCTCGACCGTCTCGTCCTCCGGCACCGATACCGCCTCGTCGCCGACGACGAGGAGCCCGTCGTCGGGGACGCGGACCGTCGCGCGAACGCCGACCCGGGCCGTCCGGTTGCCGTCACCGCCCGCGAGCAAACGGGCGCTGACGTTCGTCACCGTCGCCGGTCGGCCGACGAACAGCGTCGTCTCCGAGAGCGCTCGCTCGCCGTCACTCACGACCAGGCGTACCCTGTCGTCGCTCGACAGTGCCGTGAGGTTCAGGTCGGCCGCGAACGGACTCGGCGTCGGTCGGTCGGCCACCGTCGCGTTCCCGGGTCGCGCCCGGACCCGCCGTTCGGCGACGACGGTGCCGTTCGGCCGGACGGCTCGCACGGTCAGGGGCGTCCCCGGCAGGTGGTTCGTCGCGCCGTGGAGGGTGACACGCGTCGCGTTCGGTCCCACCACTCCCTGAGCGGCGCCGACGGCGAGGCCCGCGCCGGCGTCGGTCACCGCGGCCGACGGCGCGAACAGCGCTCCCGACGCGGTCAGCGTCCGGTCGTCGCCGTCGCCAGCCGGGTCGGGCACCGTCAGTCGAGCCTCGAACTCGTAGTCGTCGATGGTGCGGTCGAGGGGGTCGCCGCCGTCGCGGTTCCGCAACAGCGCCTGCCCCGTGTCGATCAGTATCCAGACCGTGTCGTTCCCGGTGTCCTGGAGTACGCGCGTGTTGGTCCGCGTCAACAGCAGTTCGGACTGTCTTCGTGACGGCCCCGGACTCGACTCGACGACGGCGAAGTCGAGGCCGGTCGTCTCGACGCGCCCGAAAAACCGGTCGGTCGCGTCGCGCCCGCTGCCCGCGAGGAGAGCCGTCAGTCGGTCGGACTCGACGCGCACGGCGAGGAGGTCGCCGACGACGAGACCGTCGCTTCGCCGTAGTTCGTCGCCGACCGCCCGCCGCAGGGCGGCGGTCCCCTCGACCGACGAGGCGAGCGTTCCCGGGCCACGGTAGAGTCGTACCGGTCCGTCGGACTGCCCGACGCCCCGACGGTCCACGACCGGCGAGGGCGTGGCGCCGGGTGTGCCGACGGCGGCCGTCGCCGTCCGTGGAGCGACGGCGGTCCCGGCGGCGACGCTCCCGACGACGACCACCAGGAGACAGAGGACGACCGCGCCGGTCGTGGTGCGGGCGGGCGCTCCCGGTCGGCGTCTCCGGTCGGTCGCGGTCGTCACGGCTGGCCTACCGCTCGGCGAAGTAACTCGTGAAGAAGCCGGAGAGGAACGCCGAGACGGCGACGGCGAGGGTGAGGTCCCACAGCGTCCACGGCCCCTCGTCGAGGTCAACCGCCGCGACGGTGGCGACGACGCTCACGACCAGCGAGACGATGCCGTTGACGAGGTGCTTTCCGAAGCCCATACCCATCGTCGGTGCGCCGGCGACGTATGCTTTCGGTCACCCCCTCGACTGCCGCTCGAACCGGAGCCGGAGCCACCATCGGGCCGAACGGCCAGGAAGTCCCCGCCGCGTCGTGGTCGCGCGACTCGCCGTGTGCGCTCGTCGTTCTCGCGACGTGGGGGCCCTCTCGGTCCCCTCGTCGGGGTCCGCGGGACGGTGTGTCCACCACGTCGGCGACGCACGCGTCACGGCCTGCCGATCTGGCCGGTACCACGGTTCCGGAGACTAGAACTCCTCGACGTGCGGTCGCAGGTCGAGTTCGAGCGTCCACGACGAGCGGTCCTGTTCGACCAGGTGCCAGTACGACGCCGCGATGGCGTCGGGGTCGAGATACGTCTCCTCGCCGCGGTCGCCCATCCGCTCGCGGGCCGCGGGGGTCAGTATCTGACCGTCGATGACGACGTGGGCGACGTGTATCCCCTCCGGGCCGAGCTCGCGGGCCATCGACTCGGCCATGCCCCGGCAGGCGAACTTCGCGGCCGAGAAGCCGACCGCACCCTCGCGACCCCGCACCGACGTGGTCGCGCCGGAGAACAGCACCGTCCCGCCGCGCTCCTCGGCGGGCCGGTCCTCGTCCAGCATGTCGGCGACGGCCGCCTGCGAGCAGTGTAGGGCCGCCTCGGGGCCGACGGCGAGTGCCCGCCGGAAGTCTGCCGGGTCCTGGTCGCGCAGGCCGTCCCACGCCGCCGCGCTCGCGTGGTTCACCAGCACGTCCACGGGCCCGAACGCCTCGCGCACTGCCGCGAACCCCTCGCGAATCTCCGCCGGTACGGTGAGGTCGGTCGGCACCGCGAGCGCCACCCGCTCCGGTCGCTCGGCCGCCGTTTCGAGTCCGTGCGCGTCGTTCAGCGCCGTCGCCAGCTCGTCGAGGTAGTCCGCCGACCGCGCGAACAGGCCGACACGACAGTCCTCTCCGACGAACTTGCGGGCGAGCGACTCCCCGAGACCGGGTCCGACACCGGCTATCACCGCCGTTCGCCGCGTCGAGTCGTCCGTGGTGGACATGGGCGCCGGGAGGACTGCCGGCGTGAAATTCGTTCGGCCCCGCGACGTTCCGCGAGGCCACCGCTTATCACCGTCGCTCCCGGCGGACGTACTATGCGCGCAGCCATCTACCAGTCGCCGGGCGAGGTCACCGTCGAGGAGCGGGACCGGCCCGAAGTGGAGGGACCGGAACACGCGGTCGTCCGCGTGACCCACACCGCTATCTGTGGGTCGGACCTGTGGCCGTACCGCGGGGCGAGCGACCGCGACCCCGGTCCCATCGGTCACGAGCCGATGGGCATCGTCGAGGCGGTCGGCGGGGCCGTCACCTCGGTCCGGCCGGGCGACCGGGTCCTCGCGCCCTTCGTCATCTCCTGTGGCCGCTGTGAGTTCTGTCGCCGCGGTCTCCACACCTCCTGTACCGACGGCGACTCCTGGGGCGGCGACAACGGCGGCTGTCAGGGCGAGTTCGTCCGCGCGACGCGGGCGGACGGGACCCTGGTGAAGGTCCCCGAGGAGTACGCCGACGACGAGGCCACCCTCCGCTCGCTGTTGCCCCTGACCGACGTGATGGGGACGGGCCACCACGCCGCCGTCAGCGCCGGCGTCGGCCCGGCCGACGAGTGCGTCGTCGTCGGCGACGGCGCAGTCGGTCTCTGTGGCGTCCTCGCGGCACGCCGTCTCGGCGCGCGCCGCATCGTCGCCCTGGGCCACCACGAAGACCGCCTCGAACTCGCCGAGGATTTCGGCGCGACGGAGACCGTCCTCGGCGACGGCGACCCCGAGTCCGAGGCCGAGGCCCTGCGCGACGTTACCGACGGCGGCTCCGACCACGTCCTCGAGTGCGTCGGCGCGGCGGGGGCGATGGACGTCGCCATCGACGTCTGCCGGCCCGGCGGGACCGTCGGGTACGTCGGCGTCCCTCACGGCGTGGACGAGGCCGGTCTGAACGTCCTCGACATGTTCTCCGACAACGTCGCGTTGCGCGGCGGCGTCGCGCCGGTACGGGCCTACGCCGACGAACTGATGGCCGACGTCCTCGGCGGTCGCCTCGACCCGTCGCCGATCTTCACCGAGACGGTGTCGCTTGACGACGTCGCGGAGGGCTACCGGCTGATGGACGAACGCGAGGCGGTCAAGGTCCTCGTCAAGCCCTGACCCGGTTCGCCCGCGCCGACCCGTGTCCACCGCCGTCCGTC
This sequence comes from uncultured Halobacteriales archaeon, assembly GCA_964512525.1. Taxonomy (GTDB): domain Archaea; phylum Halobacteriota; class Halobacteria; order Halobacteriales; family SW-7-71-33; genus SW-7-71-33. Next base: position 2,607 of record CAZEIO010000023.1, on the reverse strand, counting down.
AGAACGACACTGTGGACGTGGACTTTTGTCGTCCGGGGCCGGTCGGGGGTGTATGGACGACGACCGCGAGAGCGAGAGCGACGTCCGCACGGCGATGAAGCGCCGCGCCGGCGAGCGGGCGGCGGCGGACGTCCCCGACGGGGCGGTCGTCGGTCTCGGCACGGGCAGCACCGCGGCCCACGCTATCGACGCCCTCGGCGACCGGGCCACCGCGGGTGACGACCTCGTCGGCGTCCCCACCTCGTACCAGTCCCGGCGCCGGGCCATCGACGCCGGCGTCCCGGTGCGCGACCTCGACCAGGTGTCTGGAGTGGACGTGGCCGTGGACGGCGCGGACGCGGTGTCGCTGACCGGCTCCGAGAGCGCGGCGACAGACGCGAGCGACGACGACGCACCGACGGCGACCGGGAGCGTCCTCGTGAAGGGCGGCGGCGCCGCACACGCCCGCGAGAAGGTGGTGGACGCTGCCGCCGACCGCCTGTTCGTCGTCGTGGACCCGTCGAAACTGACGGGCGACGGTCCCGTCTCGCAGCCGGTGCCGGTGGAGGTGTTGCCGGTGGCGGCCGGCGAGGTGGTCGAACGGGTGGGGTGGCGCGGCGCCGAGGCGACGGTGCGGGCCGCCGACCGGAAGGACGGCCCCGTCGTCACCGACAACGGCAACTGGGTGCTCGACTGCGACTTCGGGGCCGTCGCGGACCCCGCCGACCTGTCGGGGTGGCTCTCGGGACTGCCGGGGGTGGTCGAACACGGGCTGTTCGTGGACCTCGCGACCCGGGTGTACGTCGGCCGGCCGGCGGGCGTCGACGTGGTGGCCGTCGAGTGATCCGAGTGTCGGCCGAGAAGAGGCGGCAGCGCTCCAGCCCTACAGGTCGCGGGGCTGGACGGTCTTGCGGTCGTTCTGCTCGGCGCGTCGCGACGCGTCCTCGAGGAGTTCCTCGACGCGGTCGTCGAGTGCGTCGTAGAAGTCAGACGCTACGTTCTTGTCGTTCAGTGCCTCCTTGACCGCGGCCTTGACGATGAGGTCCGCCATTGCGTCCCGCTCTGTGCCGGCACGAACCATAAGGTTTCCTGAATCCCCGCAGAACGGGCCGCACAGCACCCTCAGGCGGCGTCTTTCGTGCTGCCAGTCCCGCCTCTCGCACTCGCGGCCGCGAGCCGTCTCTGGCGGTGCTGTCTCCCGATTCGGGCCACATTTGGGAGACAGTTCGGAAATGACTCATGTGGGCTGCGGTCGCAGTCTGGCGTATGCCAGAGTGCGACAACTGTGGTGGGCACGTCTCCGACCGCTTCGCCCGCGTCTTCGCCGACGACCGTGGAAGACTGGCGGCGTGTCTCGAGTGCTCGGCGAACGCCGGCATCGCGTCGGCGTCGCGCGACCGCGTCCGTCAGGACTGAGTGGCCCGCGGCCGACGGTCGCTCCGTGCCCGCCGCCGTCGCCTACGTGTACGTCGTCGAGTGCGCCGACGGCTCGCTGTACACCGGGTACACGACCGACGTCAAGCGGCGCGTCCGCGAACACGACGCCGGCGAGGGGGCAAAGTACACCCGTGGCCGAACGCCCGTCGAACTCCGCCACGTCGAGACGTTCGCGTCGCGGTCGGCCGCACAGTCCCGCGAGCACGAGATAAAGGCGCTGTCGCGCGCCCAGAAGGAGCGTCTCGTCGCCGGTCCGGACCCCGACCCGGCGGCGTTCGGCGACGACGACGGGTAGCGACCGCCGACCGGGGCCGTTTTGTCCGTCGGCCGCGACGGGCCGACATGAACGCACGTGAAGAGGACGGTCCACTCGCGGTGACCGGCGGTCGAGTGCTCCGGCCGGACGGCACCGTCGAGTCGGCGGACGTACTGGTCGAGGGCGGCGAAATCGTCGCGGTCGGTCCCGACGTGGGGACGGACCAGCACCCCGACACGCTCGACGCGACCGACTCGCTGGTAGTGCCGGGACTGGTCAACGCCCACGGCCACGCGCCGATGACGCTGTTGCGCGGCAACGCCGACGACAAACCCCTCGGCCCGTGGCTCCGGGAGGACATCTGGCCCGTCGAGGCCGAACTCACCGCCGACGACATCGCGGCCGGCGCCGCACTGGGCGTCCTCGAACAGATTCGCTCGGGCGTGACCGCCTTCGCGGACATGTACTTCGCGATGGACCGCGTCGCCGAGGTGGTGGACCGGGCGGGTATCCGCGCGCTCCTCGGGTACGGCGTCATCACCGAGGGCACCGAGAGCGAGGCAGAGCGCGAGGCGGAGGTCGAGACGGCCCGCGAGTTCGCAGCGGCGTACGACGGCGCCGCCGACGGCCGCGTGCAGACGGCGATGATGCCACACAGCCTCGTCACCGTGGACGACGAGCGCATCGAGGCCTGTGTCTCGGTCGCCGAGGACCTCGACGTGCCGCTTCACTTCCACGCCAACGAGACGGCAGACGACGTGACGCCCATCGTCGAGGACCGCGGCGTCCGCCCGCTCGAGTACGCCGACGACCTCGGTCTCCTCGGGCCGGACTCCTTTATCGCCCACGGCGTTCACTCCGACGAGACGGAGGTCGAACTACTCGCCGAGACGGGCACGGGGGTCGCCCACTGCCCGGCGTCGAACATGAAACTC
>CAZEIO010000022.1:9567-18664 GCA_964512525.1 uncultured Halobacteriales archaeon | reverse complement strand
CTGGACGAGTTCCTCGACCGCCGCGTCGGCACCCGGTCGGCGATGCCCTCGGCCGACGACTGAGTCTTCGCCGACGGGGCGGTCGTGGCGGCGGCCCCCAGGACGGACCTGCGCCACTGCACCCGGGCGGATGCAGTGATCCGTTCGCGGCCGCGACGAGCCGGTCCCGCCGGTGACCGGTCACGGTACCCTCGGACGACTGACCGGCCACCCCACGTTCTCGTGAAACGGGAAAGAAGACACACTTACCCGGCCGGGCAGTCAACGTACGGGACTGTGAGCACACCCCATCGCGTCCTCGTGCCGTTCGAGTTGCCCGACCACGAGCCGGTTCCGGCGGGGCTCGTCGAGGAGATAACCGCGCTGGAGGTCGTCGTCCTCGGTCACTTCGGACTGCCGGAGCAGACGCCGCCGGCGGTCGGCCGCGACCAGTTCGAGGACGACGCGCGGGCGGAACTCGAGGAGATCGCCGGCGCATTCCAGGACGAGGCCGAGGTGACCACGCGGCTGGTCTTCGGGAAGGACAGGGCGAAGACCATCGACCGGATCGCCCTCGAGGAGGACTGTGACGTGGTGCTAACCGGCGGGTCGACGGCCACCGCCACCGGCACGGTCGAGCGGATACTCGTCCCGGTGCGCGGCGAGGACAACATCGAGGCGATCGTCGCCTTCGTCGCCGAACTGCAGGAAGCCTGTGACGCCTCCGTCACGCTGTTTCACTCCGTCGCCGAAGACGACCGCCTGCCGGGCGAGCAGCTGCTCGCAGACGCCGTCGATGGCCTCGAGTCGGCAGACGTCGATCCCGGTCGGATCGACCAGCGGCTGTCGGAGACGGGCGACCCGATGGACGAGGTGGTCGAACTCGCTCACGAGTACGACGTGGTCGTCCTCGGGGAGACGGAGCCCTCGCTACGCGACCGGCTGCTGGGTGACGTGCCTGCCCGCATCACCGCCGAGACCGAGCGGCCGGTGTTCGTGGTGCGGGCCCCCGAGGAGTCCGGCGAGTGACCCACCGGTCGTCGGGAGCCACCGAGGCCCACCGACCGCCGGTCGAGGGCCGACGGGCAGTCGCGAGCACCGGTAGCCAGCGCTGGGAGAATCACCTGCGGTCGCTGCGGTGACGGCACGCGAGACAAGACTCAAGTGGAAGCGACTCGGCTCCACGATCACATGTCGAGGCCGATCCACGCGTGAGCGAGGATCTCGAGCGTGACCTGGGGCTGTACTCGACCGTGATGATCAGCATGGGGGCGATGATCGGCAGCGGTATCTTCGTGCTGCCGGCACTGGGGTTCAAGAAGGCGGGGCCGGCGGTCGTGCTGGCGTACGTCCTCGCCGGCTTGGTGGTCCTGCCGGCGGCGCTGTCGAAGGCCGAGATGGCGACGGCGATGCCGGAGTCCGGCGGCACGTACCTCTACATCGACCGCGCGATGGGACCGCTGTTCGGCACCGTCGCCGGGATCGGCGCCTGGTTCTCGCTGGTGTTCAAGAGTTCGTTCGCCTTGGTGGGACTCGGTGCGTACCTCCTGCTTCTGGTGCCCGCCGTCTCGGGGCTGGTCAAGCCCGTCGCGCTCGGACTCGCGGTACTCATCGTCGTGTTGAACGTCTCCGGGACGAAACAGAGTGGCTCGGCACAGGCGGTCATCGTCACCGCAGTCGTCCTCTCGCTCGTTGCGTACGTCGCAAACGGCGCCGCGGTGGGCGACCCCGCGCGGTTCGAACCGTTCGCCACGAAGGGGTCGGCCGGCGTCGTAACCGCGGCGGCGTTCGTGTTCGTCTCGTACGCGGGCGTGACGAAGATCGCGAGCGTCGCCGAGGAGATAGAAGACCCCGACCGGAATCTCCCGCTGGGCATCCTCGGCTCGCTGAGCGTGATGACGGTCATCTACGTGCTCGTCGTCGCCGTCATCGTCGGACTGAACGACCCCGAGACGCTGCTACACGGCGGCCCCGAGAACGGCGTGTCGCTGACGCCGATGGCCGACGCCACCGGCCAGCTGTTCGCCGGGACCGGCGTCGTCGTCATCTCGGTCGTCGCCGTGCTCGCGCTGACGAGCATGGCCAACGCCGGCGTGCTCGCCTCCTCGCGGTTCCCGCTGGCGATGAGCCGGGACTCGCTGCTGCCGTCGGTCTTTACTCGCGTCTCTCCCCGGTTCAAGACGCCGCGCAACGCCATCCTGCTGACCGGCGGACTGCTGGTCGGGCTCATCGCGTTCGTTCCCGTCGTCGAACTGGCGAAACTCGCCAGTGCCTTCCAGATTCTCGTGTTTTCGATCATCAACGTCGCGCTGGTCGCCTTCCGGGAGAGCGGCATCGACAGCTACGAGCCGTCGTTCCGGTCGCCGGGCTACCCCTACGTCCAGGTCGTCGGCCTGCTCGGCGGGCTGGGCCTGCTCACCCAGATGGGCACGCTGCCCATCTTGGGTGCCGCGGGCATCGTCGTCGGCGGAGTCGTGTGGTACCTCGTGTATGGTCGCGCCCGCACCGACCGCACAGGCGCACTCGGGACGATTCTCGGCCGCGAGGGTGGCGTCGAGTCCGAAGCTCCCGCCGACGACTAAATCCGTCCACCACGGCGGTTCCCGTCGGCGGGACCAGTCGAGGCCTCAAGCACGAGCACGTGCCGGGTCAGCGAGCGGTGGACCCGACGCCGGAGGACGGTGTCCACGCGCCACCCGGCCTCGCGGGCGGCCTCGACCCACGAGCGGTCGCCGACGACCACCGCCCGCGGGGCGACCCGACGGGCCTCCTCGAGGGCGTCACCCACGAGGGCCTGCAGGTCGCCGCCGCGGATCGCCGACTGGCGGCCGTACGGCGCGTCGAACACCACGCCGTCGGCGGCGTCGGCGGCGAGTGGCAGGCGCGTCGCGTCGCCGACGAGGGTTTCGGCGGGGCCGTCGGCGTACTCGGAGAGGTTGTCCGCGGCGCCGCGGGCCATGCGCTCGCGGGCGTCCACGCCGACCACGCTCGCGCCGACGAGGCCCGCCTCGACGAGGAAGCCGCCGGTGCCACACATGGGGTCCACGAGGCGGCGACCGGGGCCGGCGCCGGCGAGGTTGACGAGTGCCCGCGCCAGTTGCGGGTCCGTGCTGCCGGGCTGGAAGAAGGGTCGCTCGGTCGGCCGGGGGGCGAACGAGCGCGGGACCTCGGTCTCGAGCCACCCCAGCGCACACACCGTCTCGCGGTCCGTCTCCGGCGCGGGGCCGGGGTCGAGGGCCGCGTCGGCGTTCCCGGCAGCCGCCTCGGCACCCGGGTCGCGCCACGCGTCGGGGCGGGCGAACAGCGCCCGGAGTTCGTGGTCGGGGGCCTCGAGGTCCACGGCGAAGCCGCGCTCGACGAGGGCGGCACCGAGGGTCCGCTCGACGCCACGGGTATCCACGCCGGTCGTCCCCCGGACGTCCCGTGCGCGGACGGCGACCGTAGGGTCGGCGGCGTCGCCGGCGGGCGAGTCGGCGGCCGCGAGGAGGCGGCGGGCGTCTGCCGGTGTGCCCTCGGCGACGCCGACCAGCCGCGAGACGCGGTGGGTGAGCGCGAGCCGCTCGACGCCGGCCACGCCCGTGGCCGTCGCCAGTCCGGCGGCGAGCGGCGTCACCCCCCCGGCGGCCGTCGCGGCCTCGCGACGGGCGAAGCGGTCGTCCTCGCCCGCCAGCTCCAGCAGATACACGGCCGGCGTTCTCCCGGCGGGGAGAAGAGAGCGTCGCTCCGGCAGGGCGTGACAGCCGGCCGAGACGACGGCCCCGCCGCCGCGGTCAGGGCGGAGCGAGTGACAGCGCGGAGAGACGCGGGCCGCTCCCACCAACCTTTATAAATCTTAAATACGACACTTAAAACGACCATGAGCGTCGATCCGAAGGAGACGATAAACATCGAGAACGTGGTAGCCTCGACGGGCATCGGTCAGGAACTCGACCTGAAGAGTGTCGCGATGGACCTCGAGGGGGCAGACTACGACCCAGAACAGTTCCCCGGGCTGGTGTACCGCACACAGGAGCCGAAGTCCGCGGCGCTCATCTTCCGCTCGGGCAAGATCGTCTGCACGGGCGCGAAGTCCACGGACGACGTCCACGAGTCGCTGCGGATCGTGTTCGACAAGCTCCGCGACCTCAACATCGAGGTCGAGGAAGACCCGGAGATCGTCGTCCAGAACATCGTCACGAGCGCCGACCTCGGCCGCAACCTCAACCTCAACGCCATCGCCATCGGTCTCGGCCTCGAGAACATCGAGTACGAACCGGAGCAGTTCCCGGGTCTCGTGTACCGCCTCGACGACCCCGAGGTCGTCGCGCTGCTGTTCGGCTCCGGAAAGCTCGTCATCACCGGCGGCAAGCGCCCGGAGGACGCCGAGGAAGCCGTCGAGGAGATCGTCACCCGGCTGAACGAACTCGGTCTGCTGGAGAACTGAGGCGCCGCCGACGCCTCGATGCCGCGCTCTGTCCTGCAACTGGCCCCGAGCACGCTCCTCGCCGTCGCCGGCACCTTCCTCGTGTTCGCGGCCATCCTCATCGTCACCGCCCACGTCGCGGCCCGGAACGTCCTCGGTGACGTCTCCTTCGAGGACGCCCTGCTGGTCGGTCCCGTGCCCGCACTCGTCTCGATGATCGGGACGGGACTCGACGTCTTCCCGCTGATCACCGCCGGCGCGGCGCTTATCGCCGACCTCGGGGCCGTCGAGCGAGTGTACGACGTGGACCGCCGGACCGCAGCCTACGTCGTCCTCGTCCACGCCGTCGTGACGGTGCTCCTGTTGACCGTCGGTGCCGGCCTGTTCGTCTTCTTCGCCGGTAGTCCGCCACAGGGACCGCCACCGACCGGGGGCTGACGCGACGGACCGGGCGTGACCCAACCGGAGAGCGACGACCGACGCCACACCGCGACCCGGCCCACCGGCACCGGCACGTCCGGTCCGACACGGCTTTCACCGGCGAGGGCGGAGACCCGCCGTGACGCTGCGCGTGACGTTCCTCGGAACCGGCGGGGCAGTGCCGACCGTCCAGCGGAACGTCCCCGCCGTCTTCGTCAACCGGGAGGGAGACGAACTCCTCTTCGACTGTGGTGAGGGAACGCAGCGCCAGATGATGCGGTACGCGACGGGCTTCTCTCTCGACCACGTCTTCCTCACGCACACCCACGGCGACCACGTCCTCGGCCTGCCGGGCCTCCTCCAGACGCTCGACTTCAACGACCGCGAGGCGCCGCTGTCGGTGCACGCCCCGCGGGGCACCCGCAGGGCGGTCGAGTCACTCGCCGGTACCGCGGGCACGGACCCCGGGTACGCGCTCCGCGTCCACGAGGTCGGGCCGGGGGACGTGGCGCTGTCGGCGGCCGACTACGAGGTCCGGGCCGTCGAGGTGGACCACGACACCCGTGCCGTCGGCTACGCCCTCGTCGAGGACGACCGCAAGGGCCGGTTCGACCGCGAGTACGCCGAGGAGGAACTCGGCATCCCGCCCGGCCCGAAGTACTCGAAACTCCACCGGGGCGAACCGGTCGAACACGAGGGTCGCACCGTCCAGCCGGAGGCGGTCGTCGGCCCGTCTCGCCCCGGCCGCCGACTGGTGTACACCGGCGACACGCGGCCGACCGAGACCGTCGAGCGAGCGGCCGCCGACGCCGACCTCCTGGTCCACGACGCCACGTTCGCCGAGGACTGCGCCGAGCGGGCGGGCTGGACGGGCCACTCGACGGCTCGCGAGGCCGCGAGCGTCGCCGCCCGCGCCGGTGCACGGCGACTCGCGCTGCTGCACGTCTCCTCGCGGTACGCCGCCGACGTCTCCGGCCACGTCCGGCAGGCCCGGGCGGCCCTCGACGAGATGGACGCCGACTGTGAGGCGTTCGTCCCCGACGACGGCGACGAACTCGAGGTGCCGTTTCCCGACGCGTAGCGGCGGGTCCGTCCCGGTCTCCGTGGCCGCCGCGACCGTGCCGGCGGCTCAGTCCCCGGCCAGCAGCGGCACCAGTACGTCCCCGAGTGTGCCGACGTCTGCGGCAGTCACGGTCGGGGGCGAGGTCTGGTCCGTCTCGCTCCCGACGTACACCGCCTCCCACCCCGCCTCGCGGGCGCCGACGACGTCCTCGTCGTGGGTGTCGCCGACGTAGAGGTGGGTGTCGGCCGGGAGACGCTGTTCGGCGGCCGCGAACACCGCGGGGTCGGGCTTGCGAGCACCGACGTCGTTCGAGACGACGACTGTCTCGACCAACTCGGCGAGACCACAGGCGTCGGCCTTCCGGCGCTGGGTGGGACCGTCGCCGTTCGTCAGGATGCCGGTCGGGTGGCGGTCGGCGACGGCGGTCACGAGACGGCGAGCGCCGTCGCGACACTCGACGGCCGCGACCTCCCGTTCGACGAACGCCGTCGCGCTGTCGGCCGGGTCGAGCGGGAGGTCGTGGGCGGCGGCGACGGCGGCGAAGGCTCGCTCGAAGGGGTCGTCGCGGCAGCACTCGAGGGCGTCGAGGAGGCTGGTGGCGAACGCCTCGACGGCACGGTCCGGAGCGTCTCCGGGGAGCGTCGCCCGGACGCGGTCGTGGAAGGGCGTGCGGGGAGCGACGAGCGTTCCGTCGAGGTCGAAGAAGACGGCGGTCGAGGCGGGCATCGTACTCGTCGGCGGGACGGCTACGGGACTGAAGTGAGTGGTGGTCGTGTCCGAGGACGGGATTTATTCTGGCGGGGGCAAAACGGCCGGCGGTAGTGACCAACACGGACCGCAACCTGAATTTCGATCGCCTGCGGCGAGGCGAGTTCACCCGCCGACAGCGGCTCCTGGGGATGTACGCCCTCGCTATCGCTTCTGTCGTCTTCCTATTTACACTGCTTTACAACCTCGGCATGAGTCAGCTGGAGAACCGACCACAGTCGATCTTCCGGTCGTTCCAGACGGTGACGGAGACGATGACGACGACGGGGTACGGCGCGGACTCGCCGTGGGAGACGCCAGTGATGAACCTGTTCGTAGTGGGGATGCAGGTGAGCGGTATCGTCATCGGCTTCGTCACGCTGCGCGTGCTGGTGATTCCGCTGTTCGAGCGGACGCCGATGAACCTCGACGACCGCCTGTCGGTGAAGAACGACCACGTCGTCGTCGCGGAGTACGACCGTGACACCGGAGTGTTACTCGACGAGCTGGAGGACCTCGCCGTCGGATACGTGCTCATCGAGTCCGACCCCGAAGAGGCGAAACGGCTGTCCGACGACGGCTACCAGGCCATCCGCGGCGACCCGGAGTCGCCCGACGACCTCGCGCGGGCGAGCATCGAGCGGGCGTCGCTTCTGATCACCGATACGGGCGAGCGCACCGCGAGTGTGGTGCTGACGGCACTCGAGATGAACGAGGAACTCCGGGTCGTGAGCTTCACGCCCTCGACGCGACGGAAGGCCGCCCTCACGGAGATCGGCGTTGACCGCAGCGTCTCTCCGCACGCCCTCATCGGTGAGCACCTCGCGCAGAAGGCGACGACGCCGGTGACCGTGGACGGCATCGGGAGCGACGACGACATCACCGTCCGGGAGGTGCTCGTCCGGCGGTCGTCGCCGCTGCACGGCGTCCGTGTACGGGAGTCACCGCTGTACGACCACCCCCGACTGACGCTCGTCGCCGGCTGGTTCGACGGGGAGTTGCGCCTGCCACCGCTGCCCGGACAGCGGATCACGCCGAACGCCGTCCTCGTCGTCGCTGGGCCGGAGTCAGAGATCGACGCCGTCACCGGCGAGATGGCGGGCATCAGGACGCCTGGGCGAGTGCTGTCGCGAGTCATCGTCGCCGGGTACGACGAGGGCGGACAGGCGGCGGTCGCGGCCCTCGGTGACGTCGCCGTTACGACGGTGGACGACGACGACCGCGAGGGCGTGGACGTCGTCGGCGACGTGACCGAGCCCGAGACGCTGCTGGCGGCCGGCATCGAGGACGCCTCGGCGCTCGTGGTGACGGTGGACGACGACGCCACCGCGCTTCTGACGATTGCCCTCGCACGCTCACTGTCGGACACGGTCGAGATACTCGCCCGCGTCCGCGACGCTGCGAAGGCTGCCCCCGCCTTCCGCGCTGGCGCCGACTACGTCCTCTCGACCCAACGAGTGGCGGCCCGACTCGTCGCAGCCGAGGCCTACGGCGAGCGGACGATGGACCCCGTCGGACAGATCCGACTGGTACGGGCTGCGGCCGCCAGCGCCGGTCTCGCGGGACGGACACTCGACGAGGGCCGCGAGCAGTCGGGGCGAGGCTGGACGCCGGTGGCGGTGTTCAAGCCCGACGGGATCAGTACCACCGGGAGCGTCACCATCGACGACGGTGACGAGATACTGGTCGCCGGCAGCGACAGCGCGATCCGGGCGTTCGAGCAGACACTCGACAAGGCCTGATGCCTCGTCCGAGCGGGGGCCGTGCGCAAGAGCGTGATCAGAAGCCGACGAGACACGGGGGAGACGAGCACCGTCGGGCGATACGGCGAGGCCAGAAGATCTGACGCGGCGCGACGCCGAACGAGAATTTATACCCGGTGACCCGCTACGCCGAGACGTGAGTTCACGGACGAGTGCGCTCGACGCCGTGGTCTTCGGGGTGGACATCCAGAGCGGTGACGTCCGAGGAACGGCACCCTCCTACGCGCTCGCGGCCTACGACGGCGACGGCTTCGACCGTGACGTCGTCAGTTACCGCAAGCTCCGGCGACTGATCGACGACCAGGAGCCGGCCATCGTCGCCACCGACAACATGTACGAACTCGCCGAGGACAAGGACGACCTCGTCCGCTTCCTCGGGGGCCTGCCCGACGGCACGCGACTGGTGCAGGTGACCGGTGCCGACCGGCCGGAACCGCTGTCTCGCGTCGCGAACCGCCACGACGTCCCCTACGCGAAGGACCCGATGAGCGAGGCCGAGGCCGCCGCCCGCCTCGCGGCCGAGAACGTCGGACAGGTGGTCCGGGCGTTTACCGACCGCACCCGGCTGAAGGTGGCCCGGGGACGCTCGACCGGCAGCGGCGGCTGGTCCGAGGACCGCTACACCCGCCGCATCCACGGCGCCGTCCGGAAGCGCGCTCGCGAGGTCGCGAGCGCCCTCGACGACGCCGGGCTCGAGTACGACCGCGACGTCACCGAGAAGTA
>CAZEIO010000022.1:0-9557 GCA_964512525.1 uncultured Halobacteriales archaeon | reverse complement strand
CCGCGTCCGCCGGGACGGCATCGAGTTCCGCCCGCTGGCGAAGCGCCGCGACCACGTCCTCGTCGGGATGGACCCCGGCACGACGACGGCCGTCGCCATCCTCGACCTCGACGGCGAGGTCCTCGACGTCCTCTCGACGCGCACCGCCGACACCGCCGACGTGGTCGAGTGGATAGTCGAGCGGGGGCGACCGCTCGTCGTCGCCGCCGACGTGACGCCGATGCCCGAGACGGTCGAGACGGTGCGGCGCTCGTTCGACGCCGCCGGCTGGACGCCGCCCCGCGACCTGCCGGTGGACGAGAAGCAACACCGTACCCGCGACCACGCGTACGACAACGACCACGAACGCGACGCCATGGCCGCCGCACTGGAGGCGTACGACGACCACGAGAACCAGTTCCGGCGGGTTGACCGGAAGGTGCCGGTCGGCGTCGATACCGGCAGCGTCCTCGCCGAGGTCCTCGACGGCGAGTCCGTCGAGACCGCCCTCGCGGCCCGGACCGACGACGACGGCGGTGACGACGACGGCAGCCAGGAACCGGACAACGAGCCGTCACCCGAACAGCGCCGCATCCGCGACCTCGAACGACAGGTCGAGCGACTCGAGACACACGTGGAGGAACTGAACGAGACGGTCGCCCAGAAGGACGACCGCATCGCCGAACTCGAGTCCGAACTGTCCGAGGCGCGCCGCGAGGAGCGCCGCGAGGCCCGCGAGCGCCGGGAGGTGTCTCGGCTGGAGCGAGAGGTGTCCCGACTGGAGAGCGACCTCGAGAGCGAACGCGAGCGAGTCGCGGACCTCGAGGGGAAAGTAGAGCGCATGAAGGCGCTTTGGAAACTGGACCACTCCAACTTCAGCGACGTCTCCGCGGCGAAGGAGGGCCTCGTACCGGTGAAGCCAGTCGAGGAGTTCACCAGTGCCGCCATCGACCGCGCCCACGAGGCCTACGGACTGGTCGAGGGGGACGTGGTGTACCTGCGGGACGCCGGCGGGGCCGGTCCCTCGACCGCGGAGCGACTGGCGGCGGTCGAGCCCCGCGTCGTTCTGAAGCGCGGCGGTCTCTCCGAGGCGGCCGACGAGATACTGTTCGAGCACGGCATCCCGGTCGGGCCGGCCGACGACGTGGCGATGCAGGAGGTTGACGAACTCGCCGTCGCCCGCGAGGACGACGTCGAGGCGGTCATCGCGGATTGGGAGGAGCGCGCCGAGGAGCGCCGCCGGCAGCGAACCGCCGAGACGATCGACCGCATCATCAGCGAACACCGTGCCGACCGGCCGCGGGACGGTGTCAGCGACTGACCAGACACCGACCGAATCCATGGCCGAGGTCGAGACCGTCTTCGACACCTTTGAACACATCGCCGCCGTCCTCACCCTGCCGGCCGGCATCCTCGCGGCGATCTTCCTCGGCCTCGAGGCCGCCGGGGTCGTCTTCGTCGTCGGCTGGCTGCTGCTCGTACCGCTGTTCGACCTCCTCGGTGGGCGGGTCGCGGCGGACACTGGCACGGACGAGGACGCGGTCCACGACGAGGCGGCGCCGGCGGGATCGGAGGAGGACGACGCGCTGACGACGCTGCGCGAGCGGTACGCGACCGGCGAAATAGACGACATCGAGTTCGAGCGTCGCCTGGAGGGCCTGATCGCCACCGAGGGGGTCGAGGTACCGCCCGAGGTAGAGACGCAGGTGGCGGTTGACTCGGACGCCGACGCTGGCGGCTCCGACCGCGGCGACGAACCGGCAACCGACGAGCCTGACCCGGAGTACGAACTGGAACGCGAGCGCGAGTGACCCGACGACGCCGCCGGACGCCTCGACGCGGACGCCGACCGAACCGTTAACCCGCGGCGTCCGGTACGGTGCGGTGATGACCGGTCTCCCCCCGGTGCTCGAGATGGACGACACGATAGACCGACTCGCGGATGTGGTGCCGCCGTCGGTGCGCGCCGACGTCCAGCAGCTCCGCCGGGAGTACGAGATACTCAAGTCAAAGAGCGCGGGGGGGCGCGAGAGTGCTGTTGACGACATGAGCAACACCCTCCTCCACGTTCGAGAGGTCATCGACGACGACTCCGAGGCGGGTCGCCTCGCGCGGTCGGTGGAAGCGCAACTGGACGAGTACCGCCGCACCCGTCGGCAGGTCAGCGAGACGCTGCACCTCTCGGGGACGACCTTCGAGCGGGACGGAACGCGCGTCAGTCCGGGGGACGCGAGCGGGTCAACCGTGGACCTCGCGGCGACGGTGGTCAACCAGGGCGAGACCTCCGGCGCCGTCATCCGACTGGTGTTCTACTACGGCGACGTCGCCGTCCGGACGGTGATGCTGCCGATGGGACGGGTCGAGGCCGGCGAACGAAAGCGCCTCGAGACCTCGGTGTACGTGCCGTCGCCGACGACGGACCACAGTGTCACGGTCGTCGATCCCGCCGAGGACCGCTCTTTCCTCTCCGACGACGAACTGCGCCGGGTGCGGGGCTGAGGACGGTTCCGGACCGGGTCGCTCGCTCGACCGCCCACGAGCGTCGGTACCGGTAGAGACGCCTACGCTCGTGGTTCGGTCTCGGTCTCGGGACCGACGACCGAGACCGGGTCGCCGACGTGGACGGTGACGGCGTCGCCGTCGTCGTCGTCACCTGCGGCCGGCCGTCGCGTGTTCACCGCCAGTTTGAAGAAGTGGTCGAACCGCTCGCGGGGGGCCCAGTCGGGCAGTTCGGCCTCCCGTCCGGCGACGAGGCGCGCCCGGAACGCCGGCGTCTCCCGGCCGGTGTCCGGGTCCCGGAGAGGGACGACACAGCGGTTGCAGGGGCCGGTTCCGAGCAGTTCGAGGTCGCCGACGCGAAATCGGACCGGGCCGTCGGCGGCGTACAGTCGGTCCTCCCAGAACGGCTCCGTGCCGGAGATCTCGACGTTCGCGCGGAAGCGACGGCGGACGCTCTCGACGGAGACGCCGGTCCACTCGGCGACGCGTTCGATGGTCGCCGTGGACACGACGGTCGGACCGGGGTCGGTCGTGTCGTCGGGGAAGCCGCCGGCCGCGTCGTGGCGGAGTCGGACGGGGTAGCCGAAGTAGTCCGACAGGAGTGCGGAGAGGTCGCCGCCGTCCGGGAGCGGGAACCGCTCGCCGTCGCCGCGCAGGCGGGCGGGAGCGTCGGCGGCGTCGGTGCGGACGGTGACCGCCGTCGGGCGGTCGCCGTCGAAGGCGACGCTGGTGCGGAGGCGGTGGACGGCGTCGGTCCGCTTGCCGTTGACGTAGTCGCCGTCCGCGGCCGTCTCCTCTGTCGTCTCCTCTGTCGTCTCCTCTGGGACGTCCACGACCGCGTACGCGCGGTCGCCGGCCAGCGCGCCGTTCCCGAGCACCCGGACGCCGTCACGGGGTTCGGGGTCGAGTGACTTCACCGGATGGACCGCGAGGCGCTCGACTCGTGGCACACGAACGCGTGGGCGGGTCGGGGCTTAGTCGTTGGCCTCGCGGTGGCGGACCGTCGGTACGGCGGGGGCGGCGGTGGACGGACCACGGCCGCGGTGAGAGTCCCGCACGGCGGGCGGCGACGAAACCCCTACCACTCACCCGTCCGAACCGCGACATATGAACCACGAGCGGTCCCGCGAACTGTACGGTCGTGCGCTGTCTGTGCTGGTCGGCGGCGTCAACTCGCCGGTCCGGGCGGGTCCCCGGCCGTACCCCTTCTTCGTCGAGCGCGGCGACGGCGGACACGTCGTCGACGCCGACGGCAACCGCTACCTCGACTACGTGATGGGCTACGGACCGCTGTTGCTCGGGCACGACCTGCCCGACCGGGTGCAGGCGGCGGTCCAGTCCCACGCCGCGGAGGGACCGATGTACGGCGCGCCGACGGAGGTGGAGGTCGAACTCGCGGAGTTCGTCGCGCGACACGTGCCCTCGGTGGAGACGCTGCGATTCGTCAACAGCGGCACGGAGGCGA
Organism: uncultured Halobacteriales archaeon; assembly: GCA_964512525.1. GTDB lineage: Archaea > Halobacteriota > Halobacteria > Halobacteriales > SW-7-71-33 > SW-7-71-33. Next base: position 5,614 of record CAZEIO010000022.1, on the reverse strand, counting down.
CCGTCGCGGCCGTCAGACTCGCCCGGGGCTACACGGGGCGGGACAAAATAGTCGTAATGCAGGGCGGCTATCACGGCGCACAGGAGTCCACGCTGGTCGAGGGCGACGCCGCCGAGCGGATGCCGTCCTCGCCGGGCATCCCGGACTCGTTCGCCGAGCACACCCTGCCCGTGCCGTTCAACGACCAGGAGGCCGTCTCGCGGGTGTTCGAGACCCACGGCGACGATGTCGCGGCGGTGCTCACGGAGCCGATACTCGGCAACCGTGGCATCGTCGCGCCGGCAGAAGACTACCACGACCACCTCCGGCACCTCTGCGACGACCACGGTGCCCTCCTCGTGTTCGACGAGGTCATTACCGGCTTCCGGGTGGGCGGGCTGGCGTGTGCGCAGGGGAAACTGGGGGTGACGCCGGACGTGACGACGTTCGGGAAGATAGTCGGCGGCGGCTTCCCCGTCGGCGCCATCGGTGGCCGGGCGGAGGTGATGCAGGAGTTCACGCCCGTCGGCGAGGTGTTCGAGTCCGGCACGTTCAACGGCCACCCCGTGACGATGGCCGCCGGCCTGGAGACGCTGCGGTACGCCGCCGAGAACGACGTGTACGACCACGTGAACGACCTGGGCGACCGCCTGCGCTCGGGGCTGACGGACCTCCTCGCCGACCACGCCCCGTCGTACACCGTCGTCGGCGAGGACAGCATGTTCAAGACGGTGTTCAGCCGCGAGGGACCGGACGACCTCGCCGGACAGTGTGCGGCAGGGTGCCAGCAGCGTACCGACTGCCCGCGCTACGGCCACTGCCCGAAGGACGGCGGCGACGTGGCCGACGCCGAGACGGACCGGTGGGAGCGACTCCTCTGGCCCGCGATGAAGGAGGAGGGCGTCTTCCTCACCGCCAACCAGTACGAGTCGCAGTTCGTCAGCGCGGCCCACACCGTCGAGGACGTCGAGGAGACGCTGGAGGCGTACAAGCGGGTGTTGTCGAGGCTCTAAGCGGGCGAGAGGTCGTGGAACGATCACGACGGACAGCGGCGGCCTTTTGCCTGCGGCCCACCGACGGCCGGCCATGACGGAGACGGAGCGGGTGCGACTGGCGACGCGGGGCTCGGACCTCGCGCTCCGGCAGGCGCGGTCGGTCGCCCGGAAACTGGAGCGGCGGCGCCTCGACGTCGAGCTCGTCGAGGTGCACACCCGGGGCGACGAACTGCGCGACGAGCTCATCCACCGCCTCGGCCGCACCGGCGCGTTCGTCCGCGCCCTCGACCGGGAGGTGCTCGCGGGCGAGGCCGACGCGGCCGTCCACTCGATGAAGGACATGCCAACGGAGTCCCCGCCGGAACTCGTGGTCGCCGCGGTGCCGGAGCGAGCCGCCGCCGGCGACGTCCTCGTGACCCCGGACGGCACCGGGCTCGACGACCTGCCGGCGGGCGCGAGAGTCGGCACCGCGAGCGTCCGCCGACGGGCGCAGTTGCTCGCCGAACGCCCCGACCTCGAGGTCACCCCTCTACGGGGTAACGTGGACACGAGAGTGGAGAAACTGCTGGCGCCGACGCTCCAGCGGGAGCACGAGCGCCGTCTCGCGGCCGCGGACGAGACGGGGCCGGAGGACGGCGCGAACGGAGACGAGGACGAGGACGAGGGCGAGCGGCCGGCGTACGACCGGACCGTCGAGGAGTGGTTCGACGACCTGACCGAGGTCGAGCGGCGGGCGCTCGGCCGCGAGACGGACACGGCGTACGACGCCATCGTCCTCGCGGAGGCGGGGCTCGACCGGATCGGACTGCTGCGGCAGGTCCCTCACGAGCGGCTGGACCCGACGGAGTTCGTCCCCGCGCCGGCGCAGGGCGCCATCGCGGTCGTGAGCCGCGAGGGCGAGACGGTGACCCGGGAGATACACGACGCCGTGGACCACGCCCGGACGCGGGTGGAGACGACCGTCGAGCGGACGGTCCTCGCGGAACTCGGCGGCGGCTGTGTCGCTCCCATCGGCGTCCACGCCGTCGTGCAGGGCGAGACGGTCCGGACGAGCGTGGCCGTCCTCGACGGCGACGGGACGGAGACGGTGACGGCGACACGCAGTCTCGACGTCGAACGACACGTCGAGGAGGCGCGCGACCTCGCGGCGGACCTGCGAGAGCGCGGGGCGGCGGCACTGGTCGCCGCCGCGGTCGCGGACGACGCCGGCGACACGGACCCCGACAGCGACGCGACGGGCGGAACGGGTGAGGGGTCGTGACGGGCGACACGGACACGGGACGCGAAGAGAGCCCGAGCACCGCCGAGACGGCGGCAGACGGTGACGGCCCGCGTGTGGCCGCCTTTCGCCCGGACGACGAGCGCATCGTGACCGCGGCTCACTCGCTCGAGTCACTCGGGGCCACGCCGGTCTGTGACCCGATGCTCGCGGTCGAGCGCACCGGTGCCGTGCCGCGGGCGGACGCCGACGTGACCGTCCTCACGAGTCGGACGGGCGTCGGTATCGCGAGCGACGGGGACTGGACGCCGGCGGCCGGGAGTCGAGTGGCGGCCATCGGCGAGACGACGGCCACCCACCTCCGCGAGGCGGGGTACACGGTGGACGTCGTGCCCGAGGAGTACTCCTCGGCCGGACTGGTCCGGGCGCTGTCGGGGTCGGTCGCGGGCGACCGGGTGGAGGTGGCCCGCAGCGACCACGGCCGCCGCGAACTACTGACCGGCCTGCGCGACGCCGGCGCGTACGTCCACGAGACGGTGCTCTACCGGCTGGTGCGCCCACCCGGAGCGGGCCACAGCGTCGTCCTCGCGGCCCGTGGCGGCCTGGACGGGGCGCTGTTCACCTCGTCGCTGACCGTCGAGCACTTCCTCGCGGCGGCGGCGGAACGCGACCTCACCGAGGCCGCCGTCGCGGGACTGGACGACGCCGTCGTCGGGGCCATCGGCGAGCCGACGGCCGAAACGGCCCGGGAGGCCGGGGTCTCGGTGGACGTCATCCCGGAGACGGCCGCCTTCGACGCCCTCGCGGAAGCCGTCGTGGACGCACTCGACTGACACCGCGGTCGTCGCGCAGGTTTAAGTTCGAGCGGCCCACCACCCACACGAGACGACGATGGCCGACCCGGTACCGGAACTGGCGGAGCGCGCCGCGGCCTGTGCCGAGCGCCTCGCGCGGGCCGACGAGGTGCTCCTGGCGTCCCACATCGACGCGGACGGCCTCACGAGCGGCGCCGTCGGGTCGGCGATGCTCGAGCGGGCCGGCGTCCCGTTCGAGACGGTGTTCTACGACCAGCTGGACGCTGCGGCCGTCGCGGCGGTGGCCGAGAGCGCGCCGGAGGTGGCCCTGTTCACCGACTTCGGCAGCGGCCAACTGGACCTGATCGGCGAGTACGCCCTGGACGGCGCGTTCGACCCCGTGGTCGTGGACCACCACCAGCCCGTGACGGCCGCGGAGACGCCCTACCCGGCGGGACGGCGCGACTACGCCGACCCGGAGTTCCACTGCAACCCGCTGCTAGAGGGGCTGGACGGCGCGAGCGAACTGTCGGGAGCGGGCGCGACGTACGTCGTGGCGCGGGCACTGGCGGCGGCGGGACACGGCCCGACCGCGGGTGCCGAACTGGAACCGGAGCCGACGGCGACCGACGGCGGGCAGGCGGTCGAGGCTACGCTCGCGGGGGCCCCCGACCCCGAGAACCGCGACCTCGCGGCGCTCGCCGTCGTCGGGGCCGTCGGGGACATGCAGGCCGCCGACGGCGAACTCGGCGGCGCGAACGCGGGCATCGTCGAGGAGGGCGTCGCGGCGGGCGTCCTCGACACGGGACAGGACCTCGCGCTCTTCGGCACGCAGACGCGGCCGCTTCCGAAGCTACTGGAGTACGCCTCCGACGTGCACATCCCCGGCATCTCGAACGACGAAGCCGGCGCGATGCGCTTTCTGGACGGACTCGACGTCAACCTGAAGACAGACGGCGACTGGCGGCACTGGGTGGACCTGACGCCCGCCGAGCGACGGACGCTCGTGAGTGCGCTGTTGCGGGAGGCGGTGAGCCGCGGGGTCTCCCCCTCGGAGGCCGAGTCGCTCGTCGGCACGACCTACACGCTGCCGCGGGAGCCGGCACGGACGGAACTCCGGGACGCCAGCGAGTTCTCGACGCTACTGAACGCCACCGCGCGGTACGACCGGGCCGACGTCGGACTGGCGGTCTGTCTCGGCGACCGGTCGGGCGCCCTCGACCGGGCGCGGCGACTGCTGTCGAACCACCGGCGAAACCTCTCACAGGGGATCGAGTACGTTCGCCGGGAGGGGGTCACCCGCGAGGAGCACGTCCAGTGGTTCCACGCGGGCGAGGAGATACGCGAGACGATCGTCGGTATCGTGGCCGGCATGGCCGTTGGCGCCGACGGCGTGGACCGGTCGCTGCCGATCGTCGCCTTCGCAGACGCCGACGACGGGGAGGTGAAGGTGTCAGCGCGGGGGACGCCGGCGCTCGTGCGCCGTGGCCTCGACCTCTCGGCGGCGATGAGCGAGGCGAGTCGGGCCGTCGGCGGCGACGGCGGCGGTCACGATGTCGCCGCCGGGGCGACGGTGCCGGCTGGAAGCGAGGAGGAGTTCGTGACAGCGGTCAACCGGATCGTGGGCGAACAGCTGGACTGAGGCGGTCAGTACTCGTGGAACACCCGCCCACAGCGGTCACAGGCGATGGTGGTCGGCTCGAACCACCGCTTTTTCTTCACGACGGCGCCGTGACAGTCGGGACAGACGCCTATGCCGCCGCCGTCGGCCACGCGCGTTGACAGGTCGAGGAGGAGGTCGTTGAGTTCGTCTATCTCCTCGCTCTGCTCGCGGACCGTCTCCTGGAGCTGTTCGAGTCGTGTCTCGCTGTCGGCAGCGGAGTCGATATCGAGGACGATGTCGTCCTCAACCGACTCCTCCTGTGTGGTCTCCTGGGTGCGTTCCTCGGCCGTCCGCTGGTCCTCCTCGGTGTCGGTGCGCTCTGACATTGTCCGTTCGACTATCCCGTAGGACCCACCCGCATTTTAATCTGTTTGCGTTACGGGGGCGTCGAACCATCAGATTCTCGATTATATCGTCGCGGTGTCGGGAAAAATCGACAGCAAGCGCCGACTGACGTCGATTTCTAACGTGTATCATGGGTGACTTTGACACGGTACCGATGAACGAACGGTTTCGACCGTGATCGCCGCTCCGTCTGCTGATTATCGCGGTATTGCCCGATGATACACAACTAGTTTGGTACTGCATATTAGTTGAAAGCGACCACACATAGAAGTTGTATGCCGGCAGACCTGATAGCACAAGTTGGCGGTGGAGCGATAGACTTCGCAGAACGCCCGGAGGCCATTTGGCTGGCCCTGGGTTCTGCCCTGATGCTCCTTGGCGGGTTCTACTTCCTCGTCCGGGGCTGGGGCGTCGAAGACCCGAAGGCAAAGGAGTACTACGCGATCACGACCATGATCCCCATGATCGCGTTCGCGTCGTACATCTCGATGTTCTTCGGGTTCGGCCTGACGACGGTCGAGGTAAGTGCCGGTATCGGCGAGCTCGACATCTACTGGGCTCGCTACGCTGACTGGCTGTTCACCACGCCGCTGCTGCTCGCGGACCTCGGCCTCCTCGC
>CAZEIO010000021.1:0-18696 GCA_964512525.1 uncultured Halobacteriales archaeon | reverse complement strand
GGAAGGCCTCGCCCAGGGCGACGGCGTGGGGGATGGCCGTCTCGCGGTCCTCGGGGTCCATGATAGCGGTCATCATCACGCCGACCGCCGAGGCCGACCCGCGCATGTACTCCTCGAGTTGGTCGTAGGTGTGGTAGCGGGCCTTCTCGATGTCGGCCTTCATCGCGTCCACGAACAGGTCTATTTCCCGGTCGGGGATACCGTAGCGGTCCGCGAGGTCGCGGAAGGCGTCGAGGACGGGGTCCTCGGGCGTGGCCTCGCCGAGGGCCTCGGCGCGGAGTTCCTCGAGGCGGCTGGCCTGTTCCTCGGGGTCGTACTCGGCGTCGGGGTCGTCCACGACCTCGTCGGCGATGCGGAAGAAGGCGTACAGGACGTAGGTCGCGTGGCGCACCCGCTCGGGGAGCAGTCGGGTGGCGACGTGAAAGGTCCTGCCGGTGCGCCGCTGGATGCTCTTGCTGCGACGGACCTGGTCTGCGTCAACCATCGGCGGCCCCTCTCGCCGCGCAGCCTTGGCCACGGAGTCGGTCGCTCATCTCCGATCTAGTGACGTGTCAGGAGGTGAGCTACATACACCTGACGATAGCGACGGACGAAGCGCCGTTGGAGACGGTACCCTCGAGCACGAACGGCCGGCGTCCGGGCCGCTCGCCGGCGTTCTCGCGGGCGAGGACAGACGCCGTCGGTGGACGGGCGGGGCCGGTCGGGGGAGACTTAAGTTCGCGGCCGACCGACGACGAGACGTATGCGACGTGTCAGCGCGGTCGTGGTGGTGACGCTGTTCGCGCTCGTTCTCGTCGTCGCACCGGTCGCCGAGGCGGGGGACGTGGACGTCTCGGAGTGGGCGAACGGGCCCGCGACGGCGGCACAGTCCGACCTCGTGACGCTGACCGTGGAGGTGCAGACGAACGAGGGCGACCCGGTGGCCGGCGCCCGCGTGGAGGTCACCTACGACGGCGGGTCGAACACGACGGAGACGTTCTCGAACGGCCAGGCGCTGGTGGACGTGCCCCGCGGCGCGGACGTGACGGTTGACGTCACCGACGACGAGTTCGTCGTCAACCAGCCGGTCACGGCCCAGAACGTCGACAGCGAGACGACGGTCGCCGTCGAGATGTTCCCGAAGGCGACCGCCGTCGTCGAGGTGCGCGACGACACGGGCGTCCTCCGCGACGCACAGGTGACGCTGCGCAAGGTGACCGAGACCCAGGCGGTCGCACGGGGGACGACCGGGTCGAACGGCGTCTTCCAGGCCGAGGCCATCGAGGCGGGCACCTACCAAGTGTCGGTCGTGAAGCGGGGCTACCTCGCGCGGTCGATCGAACTCGACCTCGCATCGCCCTCCTCGGGCGCCACCGTCACGCTGGAGGAGGCCTCGGTGGACCTGACCGTGCGGGTGTTCGACGACCACTTCCGGACGGACCAACCCCTCGGCGGTGCCGAGGTGTCCGTCGTCGTCGGCGACGAGGCCGTCCGCTCGGGACTGACCACCGACAACGGCCGCCTGCAACTCGCCATCGGCGCAAACGGCCGCTACCGCGTCCGCGTCACGAAAGACGGCTACACGACCGCCGAGCGCGAGATAGTCGTCGGCGAGTCCGGCCAGTCTCTCGAGTTCCGCATCGAGCGCACCCCCTCGCTGTCGGTCACGACCGGTGCCGACCGGGTACTCGTCGGCGAGAGCGTCCTCGTCCAGGTGAAAAACGCCTACGGCGAACCCGCCGAGGGCGTCCTCGTCAGGCGCAACGGCACGAACGTCGGCACCACCGACGCCGACGGCGAGATACGCGTCGAGATACCGGACACGGGCGACTACGAGATCGTCGCGACCAGCGACGAGGCCGAGAGCGATCCCGTCGTCGTCAGTGGATTCGAGGCGGCTACGCCGACGACCGAGGCCACGCCCACGCCGACGCCGACGGCCACCGCGACGGTGACCCCGACCGAGGAACCAGACGCCCTGCCCGGCTTCGGTCTTCCGGTGGCACTGCTGGCGCTCCTCGCGGTCGCCGCCATCGCGGCACGGCGGCGGTCGTAAGGGGCGGGACAGTCGCCGCCGGGCAACTGTTCTGGACACACCCTCGTCCTGCCGACCGCTCGTACTTTGTCCACGTCGTCGGAGAGAAATTAGTCGTGATTACAGTAGGTAAGATTATATTCGCTGGCAGCTTCTCTCTACTATCAGCGAGAGTAAATAACCATGAATAATAATCGAGGCGGCAGTGGAAACGGCGGCGAGGAGGAAACCGTCTGGACGGACACGGTTCTCGCCGAGGCGGCAGCGACGACCGACGACGACGTGGTCGTCCCGGACGACGTCGAGACTGCCCTCGACACCGTCACCCGCGAGTCCGAGTCGAGCGACCGGCCGGCCCCGCCGGCCGACGAGACCGAGAGTACCGATATGGCAGCGGTCCGGGAAACCGTGTTGGCGGACGTTCGGGACGCGTTCCAGAGCGGCGAGACAGACCTGGAGTTCGCCCCGGCACCAGCGGAGGAATTCGTCGCCGACTCGTGGTTCGACTTCGACTACCTCACCGGCCGCGTCGAGGTGGAACGAGCGTGGGTGAACGAACCCTACGCGTACGTCTCGGTGCTGTACGACGCGACCGCGAAGGAGTACGAGTACCACGTCGTCGAACCGACACTCGACGGGTTCGAGACCTACGTTCGCCGGGACCTCACGCGGATCCTGCGAGACAGCCTGCTGTACCAGGACCTCGACGACGAGGAGGACCGGGCCGGACTGTTCGAACGGGAGGCGAAGTCGGTCGTCGCCGACCACGCCGCCACCATCGAGGGAGGAACGCTCTACAAGTTACTGTACTACCTGACGCGGGACTTCGTCGAGTACGGCAAGATCGACCCGATGATGCGCGATCCGGCCATCGAGGACATCTCCTGTGACGGCAGCGATGTCCCCGTCTTCGTCTACCACCGCGACTACCGCGACCTGGAGACGAACGTTCGCTTCGGTGCCGCCGCGCTCGACTCCTTCACCGTCCGCCTCGCCCAGCGTGCGGGCAAGTCCATCTCCGTCTCGAATCCGCTCGTGGACGCCTCCCTGCCCAACGGCGCCCGCGTCCAGTTGACACTCGGGGGCGAGATAGCCACCCGAGGGTCGAACTTCACGGTGCGGAAGTTCTCGGAGGTGCCGTACACGCCGGTTGACCTCATCGGCTGGAATACCTTCTCGGTGGACGAGATGGCCTACCTCTGGCTGGCCATCGAGAACGGTCGCTCGCTGGTGTTCGCCGGCGGCACCGGCTCTGGCAAGACGACCTCGATGAACGCGGTGTCGTTTTTCATCCCGCCGAACTCGAAGGTGGTGTCCATCGAAGACACCCGCGAGATCACCCTGCCCCACGACAACTGGGTGCAGTCCGTGACCCGGTCGGCGGTCGTCGAGGGCGGCCGCGGCGAGGTGGACATGTACCGCCTCCTGCAGGCCTCCCTGCGCCAGCGCCCCGAGTACATCCTCGTCGGCGAGATCCGGACCGAGGCCCGCGTCGCGCTGACGTTCTTCCAGGCCATCGGCACCGGCCACACGGCGTACACGACGATCCACGCCGACTCCATCGAGGGCGTCATGGCTCGCCTGCAGAACGACCCCCTGTCGATTCCTGCTCAGATGATCAAGAATCTCGACATCGTCTCGATCCAGCGGCAGGTGCGGACCGAGGGCGAACGCGTGCGCCGCAACCAGGCAATCGTCGAGATACTGCCCGGCGGCGAGGGCAACGACGTCGTCACGCGGACAGTGTTCAGTCGCGACCCGGCGACCGACACCCACAATGCCGAGAACCCCTCGCACCTGATGAGCGAGATTCGCGACGACCGCGGCTGGGACGACGACCGTCTCGAGCGGGAACTGTCGGTGCGTGAGGAGATACTCACGTACCTCGTCGAGAACGACATCACCGACTACGACGACGTGACCGCCATCGTCCACACCTTCGAGAAGGACCCAGAGTACATCGTCGAGCGACTCCGGGCCGGCGAACTCGCGACGGGCGTCCACCGGACGCTCGACGAGTCAAGCGCGGACACGACACCCAGCGAGACGCTGGCAGCGCCCGACGACGGGGTGACCGACACCCCAATCGACCGCACCGACGCGGACCTGCCGACGGTCGAACCTACCGCGGCGGGGTCCGACGAACCGGCAGACACCAGTTCCGCCGCCGGAGACCACGGCGACGGCGACAGCGACGAGGACGCGACGGGAGACCGCCGATGAGCGGCGAGACTCCCGAGCGACTCGTCGATCCCGGGTCCGCCGAGACCGCCGACGACCACGAGGCGACCACCGACATCACGGTCAGCGGGTACTTTCCCGAGGAACGGTCGGTCTCGGCGGCCGAGCGTCGTCGGATGCGCGAACACTACGGCCGCGTCCGGACGTTCTTCAAGACCAACCCGACGCGGTACGTCGGCTTTCAGCGTCGCCTGAACCAGGCACGCATCGGCACGACCTACGACCGCTACCTCTCGCGGAGCCTGCAGTACGCGCTGCTGGCGACGCTCGTCGGTGTCCTCGTCGGCGGGGGCATCGCGGTCGCCCTCGACGCCGTAGGCGTCCTGGCGACGCTCACCTCGCCGGTGCAGTTCCCCGGCGACGTCGGCGAGTTCGTCGTCCAGTACCGGCTGGTGTTCGCCGGCGCCGCCATCGCGACCGCGAGTGCGCTGATACTCGGCCTCGGGACCTGGAGTCTGCGGCTCTACCTGCCGCGGTACCGGGCGAACGAGCGCGGGCGCAGGGTGGACCTGATGCTGCCCCACGCCATCAGCTACATGTACGCACTGAGCCGGGGCGGGATGAACGTCGTCGAGGTCGTCGACTCGATGGCCGACGCCGACGACGCCTACCCAGAGGTGGCCGAGGAGTTCGACACCGTCCGCCGGGACGTTGACGTGTTCGGCGCCGACCTCACCACCGCGCTCCGGAACACCCGCAACGTCACGCCCAGCGAGACGCTCGAGCGGTTCATCGACGACCTGCTGTCTGTCCTCGAGTCCGGCGGCGAGGTGTCGGTGTTCTTCGAGGAGCAGTCCCAGAAGTACCTCCGCGAGGCGAAAGAGCGCCAGGAGTACTTCCTCGAGACGCTGTCGCTGCTGAGTGAGTTGTTCATCTTCGGCTTCATCGCGGCACCACTGTTCGTCGTGGTGACGCTGATGGTCATCTCGTTCATCGGCGGCGAGACGCTGACGACGATGACCGTCCTCATCTACGTCGGCCTGCCACTCGGGATGGTCGGCTTCCTCCTGCTCGTGGACATCCTGTCGGCGCCGTACGTCCAGCCCGGCGCCGTCATCGACGTGGACGCCCTCGAGACAGACGGCTCGACCGCCGCGGGCGACCCGCGGCTCACGAACTATCGCCGCACGCAGCGTCGCAAGGCCATCCGCGCGGCGATTCGGAATCCGCTACGGGCGGTCAACGACCGACCGGCACTGTCTCTGTACGTAACCGTCCCACTGGCGGTCGCGGCGGTGGCGCTGACGGTCACGCTCGGTTACGCCCGGCCCACGCTCGCGGCCATGACCACGGCCCCCATCGCGACGACGACCCTGCTCGTCGTCGTGCCGCTGCTCGTCGTGAGCGTACCGCTCGCGGTATTCCACGAGCGCCGTCGGGTCCGCCAGGACAACATCGTCCAGCGCTTTCCCGACACGCTGAACGTGCTCTCCAGCGCGAACGCGATGGGCGTCTCGTTCAGCGAGGCGCTGGCGCTGGTCTCTCGGTACTCGACCGGCGTCCTCGCCGAGGAACTCCGGAAGGTCCGCAACGACATCGAGTGGAACCAGGACCCTCGACGGGCGCTGCTTGCCTTCGCCGCGCGGCTGAAGGTGCCCCACCTGTCGCGGACTATCAAGCTCATCGCCGACGGCGGCCGGTCCTCGGACGACCTCAGTCGCGTCCTCTCCATCGCGGCCGAGGACACCCGGAACCGTGCTCGCCTCGAGCGGAGCCGCGTGCAGGCGATGAACTCCTACATCGCCATCGTGGTCATCGGCTTCCTCGTGTACCTGCTGGTGATCTTGCTGATCGACGCCGCGTTCCTCGAGCGCATCGCGACCATCGCCGGCGAACAGGGGCCCGAGAGCCGCGGGGCCCCGATCAGTTTCACGAACGTCCCCATCGAGACCTACCGGGCGCTGTTCTTTCACTCCGTCCTCATCCAGGGGTTCGGCGCGGGACTGCTGGCCGGTAAACTCTCCGACAACGACGCCCTCACCGGGCTGAAGTACAGCATCGGGCTGGTGTTGCTGTCGGTCGCTGCGTTCCTGCTGGTGTGACCGACGGGAACCGCTAACACGAATACACAACAATGAAACAAACACCATTCAAGACCGAACGAAACGGCCCGGATCGCGCGGTGTCCGAGTTACTCGGCGCCATCCTCGTCTTCGCCCTCCTGGCCCTGCTGTTAGTGCTGGCCCAGGTGACGCTGGTGCCCGCGCTGAACCAGCAGGTAGAGTTCGAGCACAGCCAGCGGGTCGGCGGCGACGCGACTGACCTGCAGAGTTCTCTCACGCGGGTGAGTTCGACCGGCATCTCCGAGCGAGTGCCCGTCGAACTCGGCGTGAGCTACCCCAACCGTCCGCTACTGATCAACCCACCATCGGTAGTGGGGACGGTCGAGACGGGCGACGAGTACAGCGTGACCTTCCAGAACGTCGCCGTGACCGACAACGCGGAGACGGCGGACTGGTGGGACGGCCGCGACCGGGTAGTCACCTCGCGGTGGATTCGCTACGCGGACCAGTACAACGAGTACCGCAACCCCGGCGAGATATACATCGAGAACGGCGTACTCTACCGCAGCTTCGACAGCGGCGAGACGGTCGTCTTCGGCAGCGGCGGCCCGATAGAGGGCCGTCGGATCAGTCTCGTGACGGTCGTCGGCGACCTCTCGGCGGCGGACCAGGGCACCGAGGCCCTGACGGTCACGCCGGTCAGCGGCCCGGCGAAGAGTGTCAGCGTGACCAACTCGACGGGCGGCGATCCGATCCGTCTCTCGTTCGAGAGTCGCCTGACTGCGGCGGACTGGAACGACATCCTCGCCGACGAGATCGACCCCAACCCGGGTGACCCGGACAACGACCGCTACGTGGCGACCGTGACGAAGACCGGCTCGACGGTCACCGTCGAGATGGAGTCCGGTGTCACCTACGACCTCCGACTCGCGCAGGTCGGTGTCGGGTCGAATATTCCCGACGAGGTCCCGGCGTACGTGACCGTCCAGCCTGGACAGAACAGTCAGGTGCCGGTGACCGGCGGACAAGTTGTCGTCGAGGTGCGCGACAGGTTCAACAACCCCGTCTCGGGCGTCGCGGTGACGTTCGACGCCGGCGCTGGCATCGTCTTCGAGGACGAGATCGTTACCTCGGACGCACAGGGCCGCGCGACGGCGACCATCGAGGGGCAACCGAGTCCCACGCTGGCGACCGTGACCGCGACCATCGACACCGACGGTGACGGGAACGACGACCCGTGGGAGACCGTCGAGTTCGACACCGAGGTCGGCAACGTCGAAGACTCCGACGACCCCAGCGCACGCGACGACCTCAATCCCAACACCGACGGCGTACTGGTGTTGACCGACTCGAGGAATCCCGACTGCGGTCCCAACGACGACGACTGTCGGCTCGTCCTCAATTTCAACAACACTGTCGGGGAAAACGTCACCATCGAGTCGATTCGGATCAACACCTACCTCTCGAACGCGCCCGGTGCCTCCGGCGAGGACTTCCCGGACTTCGCACGGATACTCGGCGGCACCACCGAGGTTGGTCCGGAGATAGTCGTCGGGGGGCGAGACGTTGACCTCGTGACGACTGGTCTCGACGGCGTTCCGCCACAAATCGTGTCCGTCCCCGAAACCACGTCGGCGTCGTCCCCGTTCGAACTGACGCTCCGGTTGTTCGAGCAGGACACCAGTATGGGTCAACCAGCGACCAACGTCTTCAGGTTCCCCAGCGGTGACTCGCTTCTCCTCACCGTAACGTACACGTCGGCGTCGGGAGAGACCGAACGGTCCACCTACGTCGTCACCCCGGGGGCCGACTGACGCTGCTGGGCATCCGGACTCCCGAACCTGCCGAGTCGTCACGCAGTCTCCCGACTGGTGGACGGTAACACGGATTCCACCCAACTTATCCCTCCGGACACCGTACGTATTGTATGTCTGATGAAAGTGGACGGAAGGCCCTCCGCATGCCTTCGGACGACGAGTTGTTTGGTATCGTGACACGACACCTCGGGGGCAACCACCTCGAGATTCGCTGTGAAGACGGCGAGACCCGAATGGGCCGCATCCCCGGTCGCATGAAGTACCGCACCTGGATCGAGGAGGGCGACGTGGTCCTCGTCGAGCCGTGGGACTGGCAGGACGAGAAGGCCGACGTCGAGTGGCGCTACACCAGCCAAGACGCCGACCAGTTGCGCGCGGAAGGCCACATCGACTACTGACGCGGCCGCCGCAGTACGACGGCCGACGTTTTCCGGAGTTCGTGCCCAGCAGCGACGCCGGTTCCGACGACCCGCCTCGCGTCAGCGTCCCCGGACCCACGCGGCCACGCGGTCGGCGACGGCGTCGTGGCCCGCCGGCGAGGGGTGGACGCCGTCGGCGGTGCGTTCGGCCCACACCTGCGGTGTGCCCCCGAGAGTGACGTACGGCTCGACGGCACGCCGCAGTCGTCGCTCGTACCGGCGACTCCGCTCGACGGCCGCCTCCGAGACGGGGACGGCGTCGGGTCTGTCGAGTGCCACCAGCGGCACCGGCGCGACGACGGCGTGGACCGCGACCGAGGCGTCGGCCGCGAGCGCGCGGTCCACCGTGCGGGCCGCGGCGACGAACTCGTCCCCGGTGACGCGGGGGTCGTCCGGACCACCCTGTGGGTCGTTGTGGCCGACGTGGACGAGCACCAGCGGTCGCTCGCCGGCGTCCGCGAGCATCTCCTCGCGGTGGTCGCGGACGTGGACCATCGTGCGCGCGGTGCGGGCGTCCACGGTCACCGCCGTCTCTGGCCGGTCGAGTCGCGACGGGAGTCGTCGGGGCCACCCACCCCGGTCGTCGCCGCCGCCGGCAGCGACGCTGTCGCCGACGACGTGGACCGAGTCGAAGCTGTCTGGCGCGGTCACGGGTACGTCGTTCGCAGGGGGCGTCGCTGTTCAGTCCGTCGGTTCGACGGCGTCGCGAGGTGGGCTTCGACGGGTCGGAGGGCACCGAGAACGGCACCCGGAGCGAATCGCGGGGCCGTCGCTCGGCGCACGTCGGTGCCGGTGGCCCGCGAGAGGAGGACGACGCCCACGGCGGCGAGATGCCGACGGTGGGAGCGACGGAGGCCGTGGACGGCGAAGCCCTTTCCTCCCGGCCGGTCCGACGGGGAGACATGGAACACGTCGCCATCGAGGACGTCGAACCGGCGTCGATGACCGGGGCCGACCGACGGGGGCTGACCGAGCCCCTCGACACGGCCGACCTCGCGGTCAACCACTACCGGCTCGGGCCCGGCGAGCGCCTCTCCGGTGGCCTGCACGCGCACGCGGACCAGGAGGAGGTGTTCGTGGTCGTCGAGGGCGAGGTCACCTTCGACCGGCCCGACGGCTCCGTGACCGTCTCCGAGGACGAAGCCGTCCGCTTCGCCCCCGGCGAGTTCCAGACGGGATACAACGACACGGACGACCAGACGCGAGTGCTCGCGCTCGGCGCACCGCGGGACAGCGAGGACGTGCGCGTGCCGCGGGGCTGTCCCGAGTGCGGCCAGGAGAACGTCCGCGTCGTGCCGAGCGAGGACGGCGAGGGGTTCGACGGCGTCTGCCCGGAGTGCGGGACGGAGGTCACGCTGGACTGAGCCGTCCGAGAGCGGCCCCGCCGCGTGTCGGTGCAGGTCGGGTCGCCGGCGGTCGGCGGGACCGAGGGTAAGACGTTTAGCCCGCGGTGGTCCGGCTTGGGCATGGAACTCACGCGGTCGGACCGGGTGGCTCTCCTCGTCGCGGTGGTGGTGGTCGCCGCCGTCGTCGGTGTCTCCGCCGTCTTCCTGTCGGGCGACGACGGTCCCCGGCCGGTCGAGGTGGTGCCCGGCGAGGCGGACGCCGTCGCCGTCGTCGAGGGCGACGTCGTCACCCACCCAACGACGCGGCGACTGGCGAACGCCACCCTCGCCCGCGCCGGCGAACCGCCGCGGTACGACCGCCTGCTGGGGGCGGTGGAGGAACAGGTCGGTCTCCGCCCCGAGCGCGTCGAGTGGGTCGCTGCCTTCGCTCGCTACCCGAACCGGACGGCCGTCGTGACCCCGACGCGGGGGTACGCCGGCGTCGTCGTCAGCGCCGACTGGGACCAGAAGACGCTCGTGGACTCCGCCCGCGACAGCGACATCGGCGTCGAGCGCCGCACCTACCGCGGGACGCCGGTGTACCGCCTCGACCGCACCGTGGACGTGTACGTCGCCGTCCTCGGGGCACGGACGTTCGCGGTGTCCACCAGCGAGCGAGTCGTCCGGGACGCCGTGGACGTGCGCCGCGGTGACGCACCCGGTCTCTCCGAGGGACTGCGAACGGCGCTGTCGGACCGCCGCGACGCCTCCGTCGTGCGGATGGCGGCCCGCGTGCCCGCCGACCGGCTCGAGTCGGGGACGCCAGAGGGTCTCGAGCGAGCACTGAGCGTGGACCGCGTCGCCGTCGAGTACACGGCGTTCAACGACACCCACGTCGGCGTCCGGACGACGCTGTACGTCGAGAGCGAGGCCGCGGCGACCGACCTCCGACAGTTGCTGTCGGCCGCGCCGGCGCTCGTCGGCCCGCGACTCGACAACGAGACCGTCACGGCCGCCCTCCGGGAGGTCGAGGTCGAACGGGACGGCGCGACGGTCAGCCTCTCGTACACCGACGACGTCGACGGCGTCCTCGCCCTCGGCGACGGCGTGGCGGCGGTCGTCGGCGACGCGGCCGGCGAGGTGCCGCTCGGTCTCCGCCCCGTCCCGGCCCGGGAGACGGCGGCACGGCCACGGGTCGCCGCGTAGCCGTCCCCGGCCGAGCGTCGTCACGCTTACCACCGGTCCCCGCGAGGGCCGGACGTGCGCGACCTGCTGACACACCTCCGCAAGGAGTCCTACTGGGCCCGCCGCCGGGTGCCAGCCCTCCTGTTGCTGGTGGTGCTGTTGCCCGCCGTCTTCGCCGTCGGCACGGTCGTCTTCGAGGGCGTCGTGCCGCGGGACACGCCGGTCGCGGTCGTCCCCGAGTCCGACGCCGTCACCGAGGACGACGTGGACGTCGCGACGGGTATTCTCGGTCTCGCGACCGACCCCCGGCGGGTGGACTCGCCGGACCGCGCCCGGTCACTACTCGCCCGCGAGCGGGTGTACGCCGTCGTGACGGTGCCGCCGGGACTCACCGAGGACACGGGCGAGACGGCGACACTGGAGTTCCGCGTCAGCGGCACCGTCGTCCCCTACCTGAAGCCGAGTCGGGCCATCGCGGCGCAGGTCGCCCTCGCGATGGACGAGAACCTCCAGCGACCGGTGGAGGTGGACCACGTCGTCGTGGACCCCACCGTCGGTCTCCGTGAGTACCTCGCGCCCGCGGCGGTCGTCCTCCTCGCGGTCCTCGTGGGACTGGGCTTCCTGCCCCGCCTGGTCGCCGAGGAGCGAAAGGCGCTGCCGCGCCTGCGGATGGAGTCCTCGCTGTCGTCAGTGTTGGCGGCGAAACTGCTCGCCGGCGTCGGCGTGATGCTGGTCCCACTCGCGGTGGTGGCGGGCGTCGTCGCGTACCTCGACTACGCCGTCCACCCGCTGAACCCGACGGCCGTCCTCGGCTACCTGTTGCTCGTCGTCCACGTCTCGGCACTCGGCATGACCGTCGCGCTCCTGCTCGAGGGCCGGGCCGCGACGGTGCTGAACCTCGGACTGGTGATGGGACTCCTCCTCGCGGGCAACCCCGTGTACCCGCGGGGGTTCTTCTCGGTGACGCGGGGGCAGGTGGCCGACCTCGTCCCGCTACACCACGCCGCCGTCGCCGTCCGCGCGGGCACCCTGCGGAACGCGGCGCCGGGCGCGATGGCCGCCGAACTCGGCGTCGTCGCCGGGGCCGCCGCGGCGACCGTCGTCGTCCTGTTCGCCACCGCCCGCGTCGTCACGGAGGTGTCGGGATGAGCGACGGCGAGGGCGAGGGTGAGGGCGGCCGGGGGACGAACCCGACGGGCGACGGCGAGGAGCCGTGGTCGACGGTCGCAGCGGCCGGCCTTGCGGCCGACGGCGTCTGGAAGCGCTACGCGGAGTGGGCACTGCGGGACGTCACCTACGCCGTCCCGGACCGCGGCGTCCACGTCCTCGCGGGGCCGAACGGCAGCGGCAAGTCCACCCTGCTGTCGGTGCTGGCGGGCGTGACCGAACCCGACCGCGGTCGGGTGGTTCGCGAGGGAAGCGTCGGCCTGGCCTTCCAGTCGCCGCGGGTCCACCCCACGCTCACCGTGGCCGAGAACCTCTCCGTCTTCGGCGCGCTCTCCGGCGGCGACGTGGACGGCGTCGCCGACCGCCTCGGTCTCGACCGCGTCCGCGACCGCCGCGCCGACCGGCTCTCCGGGGGCTACGGTCGGCTCCTCGACCTCGCCCTCGCCGCCGGCAAGCGACCGGACTACCTGTTGCTCGACGAACCGCTGGCGAGCCTCGACGACGACGCCCGTCACCGCGTCCTCGGACTCGTCCGCGAGGAGCGTACCGAGCGAGCCGTCGTCGTCGTCGCCCACCGCCTCCGACCGTTCGCGGCCCTCGCCGACAGCGTCGCCGTCCTCGTCGCCGGCGAACTCCGGGCCCGCGAGCGTCTCGACGACGGTACCGTCGGCGACGACCTCCAGTCGTGGTACGCCGACCGCGCGGAACTGTGAGAGGCCGCCGGGCCGCTACAGGCGAGCGTCGCCGGCGTACCGCCGCCACGTGCCGTCGGGACCGTCCTCGTCGGCGACGTGGTCGTACGCCGACGGCGGGGTGACGCCCCACTCGCGGAGTCGCGTCTCGACGCCCTCCACGACGGTGCCGACGAACGGGCCGTAGTCGGCGAGGCGGTCGTGGCGGGTCGCGTGGCGGACGCGGAAGGCAACGGCGACGCGCCCGCGGTCGAGGGCCGCCTCGTCCAGCGGAATCGCGACCCGGAGGTCGCTCCGGAGTCGTTCGTCCACCGGCCGGGCCTCGCCGACGAGGAGACCCTCGCCGAGAGCGTCGATGGCCGCGAGGGCGTCGTCGGGGACGTGGTTCACGGGCAGGCGTGGGGGGAGCGACCCAATAGCGTTGTGGCGAGGGCAGTCAGCAGCAGTCGCCGCCGGTGCCACAGCAACTGGCGCCGCCGACGTCGCCGGACACCACCTCGCCGACGACGGACCAGACGGGGTCGAGGTCCTCGACAGCGGCGCGGTACGCCGCCCGCACCGTCTCGCGGTGGGTCTCGTCGTACTCGCGACGGTAGGTGAGGTCGGCGCCGAAGACGCCCTCCGCTCCGGAGCCGGCATCGTCGGCGCCCGCGGCGTCGAGGACGTCCGCGGTGCGGCGGGTGCGGGCCTCGTCGTCGGCACTGTCGAGGCTGGTGTAGTCCCGGTCCAGCCACTCCTCGACGGTGACGGAGTGGGCGGCCTTCGTGCGGTCGCGGTAGAGTTCGGGGACGACGTTGTACACCGAGAACGGCACCACGTCGCCGTCGGGGGTGGCGTACTGCACGTCGGAGTCCGAGAGGCTGTCGAGGTCGTAGTTGTAGGGGTCCTGGAAGTGCCGGATACCGAGCGGGAGCAACTGGTCGTAGAGGTCGTCGATGCCGTCGAACTCGCGGGTGCGCAGCGACTCGACGGCGATCTCCCGCAGGCGCTCGCGGGCGCCGTGCGTGTCCGGGCCGAGGAGGTCCTCGAAGTTCCGCAACAGGCGGGTGCCGACGCGGAGCTTGTCCATCCGGCCCGGTTCGACGCCGAACTCCTCGACGAGTCCGACGAGTTCGCGGACGAGCGTCTCCACGTCCACGAGGTCCGTCAGCGGGTAGAGTTCGTCGCCGTCCACGGCGACGGCGGTGACCATCCACGAGGAGAAACTGCTGGTCACGCCGTAGAGGTGGTCGCCAGTCCAGTGGCGCTTGAACTCCGAGAGCGCCCGCATGACCGGCAGCGGTAGCCACGCGTCCGTCGGGACGGCGCCGTCCGTCTGCGTCTCGATGCGCTCCATCACCTCCGGGATGGTGATCCGTCCCTCCTCGGCCGGTTCGCCGGTCAGCCGGCCCACGAACGACACCGGCTGGAAGTTGACGCCACAGACTGTCTCGGCGTTGGCGGCGCCGAACCGGACGATGTCGCCGAGCTGGTGGTCGTTCCAGCCGCCGACGACGGTGGGGACCAGCATCGCACACATCCCCGTGTCGTGACAGGCGGTCAGGGCGTGGGGGAACTCCCAGAAGTTCTTCGGGTTGCGCTCGGGGTCCACGCCGTCGAAACTGGTGTAGAGGCCGCGGGCACCGGCCTCGCTCACCCGCCGGGCGAGGTCCGGTTCCCGGAGGAAGCGCCCGCCGTGACTGTTGAGGAGCACCTCGTCGGAGTGCTCGGCGGCTATCGCGACCAGTTCCGGGAGGTCCTCGCGGACGGTGGGTTCGCCGCCGGTCAGCTGGATGGCGCCGACGCCGTCGGCCTCGCCGAGTCGGGCGACCATCGACCGCACCTCCGCCTTCGTCGGTTCGTGCAGCGGTTCGCCCGACTCGGCGTAGAAGAAGCAGTAGTGACAGGTGCGGTCACAGCGGTTCGTGACCGTCACGTTGCCGATACCGGCGGCGTCCAGGGCGTCGCGGTCGTCCGCGGGAGCCGTCGGCTGGAGGTCGGGGTGGCGGCTGGCGGCGTCCAGTTCGCGGGCCCGGCGGTACGCGGCGGCGTCTGCCCACTGCACGTCCGACTGCGTGCCGTGGCGGTCACACCGCTTGCGCAGGCGGATGGCTCCGTCGGCCTCGAAGACGGCCATCGGCACCGTCATCCGGTCGTGGTCGCCCGCGGCGAGGCAGTCCGGGCAGATGCTCGCGGTGAGTTTCACGACACGGGCACCGTCCGGGGAGAGGTCGTCGGCGAGTCGCCGGAGCGAGTCGGCGTCGCCGTCGCCGTCGGCGACGAGTGCGACGTGGTCTGCGACCTCGAACTCGACGACGGTCGCTCCGGGGGGTGTCGAGGGCGTCTCGCGTGGCGGCCACGACGGGATTGAGGGGTCGGCGGACCGTGACATCGGGACGTATCGAGGGGGGTCGCCGCCGGCATAGTTCTTTGCACGGCGACACGTTCCACTGGGATCGCGGGGCGAAAGCGTGATACGGCGACGCCCGGAGTACCGGGCGTGTCACGCGAGGACGACAGACCACTCCCGGTGACGGCCGGCGGTCCGCGGGTGCGGGCGACGTACCGGCGGTGGGGCGGACTCTACGCCCGGACCGTCGCCCGCCTAGAGGCACCCTCGCAGCGCCGGGCACTCGCGCTCCTCGACCGGTCGCTCGCGGGCGCGACGACCGTGGACGTCGGGTGTGGTCCCGGCCGGACGCTCGCCGAACTCGCCCGCCGGGCCGGGCCGACGGGCCACGCCGTCGGCGTTGACGCCGCGCCGTCGATGCTCCGCGCGGCCCGCCGGGCGGTGGCCGGTCGCCGGGGTGAGCGGGCACCGGTCTCGCTCGCACTCGGCGACGTCCGCCGACTGCCCGTCGCCGACGGGACGGCCGACGTCGTCTGTGCGATGGACGTCCTCGACCTGTTCGCCGCGCCCGACCTCGACCGGGTGCTCCGGGAGTGCCGGCGGGTGCTCGCGGCCGACGGCCGCCTCTGCGTGACGACGATGGACCGTGCGGCCGTCCCCGACTCCCGTTTCCTGCGGGCCTACGAGTGGGCCTACCGGCGCGTGCCGGGGTTCGACCGCGTGGGCTGTCGGCCGATACCGGTCGTCGAGGCGGTGCGGGCGGCGGACTTTCGCGTCGAGCGGACCCGTGGTCTCTCGCGGGCGGGCGTCTGGCCCGTGACCGCACTCGTCGCGGCGCCGGCGGACTGACGCCGGCCGGCGCGTCAGTCTGCCCGGTCGGCCAGTTCGGACAGCGTCCCCGCCGCTCGCAGGTCGGCGACGGTGCAGTACCACGCGCCGCGGACGCCGGTGCCGTCGTTCGCCACGGGGGTCTCGAGGGGCACCAGATCCGAGAGCGCGAACACGACCACGACCCGTTCGTCGGTGAACGGGTCGATAGTGGCCGCCCAGTCGCTCTCGTCCATCGGGCCGGGGTCGCCGCGGGTCTGTTCGACCCGGTCGGTCACGCGGGCGTAGTGGGTGACCGCCGACACCGGTGCCGTGCGGTAGAAGGCCATGTACTCGAACGGCTCGCGGGTGCGGTCGTACGACCGCGGCGCGGGATAGATGCCCGACCGGCACCGCTCGAACGTGTCCGGTCGGGCCGCCACGAGACAGACCCGGGCGTCGGCGGGTGCGTCGTCGGCGGGTGCGTCGTCGGCGAAGCGGTCGAGGTCCATCGCGGTCAGCGGTCAGCGGTAGCGCCCCTGTAGCCACGCGGCGCCCTCGAACGGTTCACCGACGGCCGGGTCGCGGTCGCCGCCGAGGTGCGTCCCGGCGTAGAAGACGCAGTGGACGGGTTCGCCGTCCGGGTCGCGACGGAGCGGTGCCTCGATTCGGTAGGCCTCGTGTCCGAGGAGGGAGACGCGTTCGACGGCCGACGGCACCGACCGGACGACGTAGTCGTCCACGGCGCCGGCCTGCCACGACGTGAGGCCGACGGTCTCGAGGTCGAGCGCGGACTCGTCGCCGGCCGCGACGGCGCCGCCCTCGGCGGGGGCGAACTCGTAGAGGAGCCCCGAGAGCGAGACGCGACCCGCACCGGTCGGCGCGCCGTCCAGCGCGTAGTAGTTCGTCGCGAAGGTGGAGACCGTCGTCGTCCCGAGGTCACACTCGACCCACGCCTCGAGACCGCTCTCCCACTCCGTACTGTCGGTGACGGCCGCCGGTCGCTCGGCGCCGGCGGCGACCGGATAGGCCGTCACGATTTCGTCGCCGAGGGTCAGCGTCAGCGTGCCGAGTGGCCCGTCAGCGAGGCGGTGTCCGACCACCTCTCGTCCCCGGTGGCGGCCGGCAGCGACGGCCTCGCCGGTCTCGACCGCTCGCGTCACGAGGTCGCGGATGGCGGCCTCGCGGTCCGTCGGCGGGACGAGGGTGTCCCAGTGCGAGCCGTGTGTCTGCTTCGCGGGAGCGTCCCGCGGCGCCGCCTCCGGGTCCGGACTGCCACCCGGCGGGTCACCGCGGTCCCGGGTGCCGCCGAGGAGGTCCGTGACCCGGTCGAACAGTCCCATGCGAGAGCGAGGGCAGAGTCACACTTGTACCTGCGGGGTGGTGCGAGTCGGCGGGACGCGGCCGACGACCGCCACCCCGGTCAGTCGTCGGCCGGCCCGAGGGTCGTGTCGGCCTGTGACGTCCAGAGGTCCGCGTACCGGCCCGCGCTTGCGAGGAGTTCGTCGTGGGTCCCGCTCTCGACGATGCGGCCCTGGTCCATGACGACGATGCGGTCGGCGTCCTGCACCGTCGAGAGACGGTGGGCGATGACGAAGGCAGTACGGTCGTCGATGAGGCGGTTCAGACTCTCCTGGATGAGTTCCTCCGTCTCGGTGTCCACGTCCGAGGTGGCCTCGTCGAGGACGATGACCGCGGGGTCGTTGAGGATGGCCCGCGCGATGGAGAGTCGCTGGCGCTGGCCGCCGGACAGCTTGACGCCGCGCTCGCCGATCTGCGTCTCGTAGCCGTCCGGCAGGTCCCGGATGAACTGGTGGGCCTCGGCGGCCTTCGCGGCGTCAACGATACGCTCGTCGAGACCGTCGCCGTCCAGCGTCGAGAGGTCGCCGTAGCCGACGTTCTCCTCGACCGTCCCCGAGAACAGGTACGGGTCCTGCTCGACGACGCCGACGTGGTCGCGCAGTCCCTGCAGGCGGTAGCGGCGGACGTCCGTCCCGTCCACCGAGACCGACCCCTCGTTCACGTCGTGAAAGCGCGGCACCAGCTTGACCAGCGTGGACTTCCCCGCGCCCGTCTCGCCGACGAGTCCGACCGTCTCGCCGGGGGCCACGTCGAGCGAGACGTCGTCCACGACCCGCTCCTCGTATCCCTCGTAGCTGAACACCACGTCTTCGAAGGTGACGCTACCCTCGACGTGGTCGGGGGCGACGGCGTCCGCGGGGTCGGTGATCCCCGGCTCGTGACCGAGCAGTCCGAACACCCGCTCCGCGCTCGACTTCGCGCGCTGGTACTGGTTGGCGGTGCGGCCGATGCGCCGCATCGGCGCGTACATCCGCCGCAGGTAGAGGAAGAAGACGGTGAAGGTGCCGGCGGTGATGCTGTTCGGCAGCGTCACCGGTCCGAGCGAGAACGAGCCCCTGACGATGAGTTCGCCCCCGACGAGGAGGACGCCGACGAACGCGAAGCCGGTGAGGATACGGATACTGGCGAAGAAGGCCCGCCGCAGGCGGAGAGCGGCGACCTGCTGGTCGTGGTAGGCCTGGCTCTGTTCGGCGACGCGGCCCCGCTCGAAGTCGTAGCGGTCGAACGCCTTGATCACCTTCGCGCCGCCGATGTTGTTCTCCAGCCGGGAGTTGAGTCGGGCGACCGTCTCGCGGATGGCCTTGTACTTCGGCTCGATCCACGTCAGAAAGCGCA
>CAZEIO010000020.1:0-18770 GCA_964512525.1 uncultured Halobacteriales archaeon | reverse complement strand
CGCCGACGTGGTCGCGGACGTTCTTGATCCACCCGCTCGCGACGTTCGAGACGTGGACGAGACCGCGCTTGTCGTCGTACTCCTCGAGGGCGACGAACACGCCGAAGTCCTCTATCTCGTCGACCTTCCCGACGACGAGTTCGCCCTTCTCGGGCCAGCCGCTGTACTTCATATTCGATCGTGGGCGCCGGAACCGTATAACCGTCCGGGATTTCGCTCCGTCCGGCGTCTCGTGTCGTGACCCGCGGTGTGGTCGGGCGAGCGAGGAGAGTGCCGCGGGAGACGTGCGCTACTCGGGGCGGTCCTCAACGACCGCGACGACCTCGCCGGCGAGGGCCGCCTCGCCGCCGGTCGGCGTCGCGAGAGTGGTACCACAGACCGCACAGTGGACCTCGGAGGCGGCCTTGTCGTACAGCGTCTGCTCGTTGCCGCAGTCCGGACACTCGACGGTGACGAAGTCACCCGGCATCAGTCCTGGAACTCCAGCCGACCGGCGCGCCACCCCTCGCGGAGGTGGGCTCGGCCGCACTCGGCGCAGATGTACTTGAGTTCGGTCTTCTTCGTCGGCTTGTCGCCCCCGGGCACCTTCGAGAACTTCCCGTCGTTCCCGATGCCGCGGTTGCGCTTTCGCTGGCGAGCCTGCCACTTCATGCCCGTCTGGCGACCGCTACGGACCTTCTCCACCTCGTGTTCGTGGTGGGAGTGACAGTGCGGGCAGTACGTGTTGAACCGCCGTGGCATCTCCATAGTGAAGGCAGATTGACGACGCCGGGTTATAATCCGTACGGATCGGGACGGGCCGGCCGTCTCGCGGCCGCCGGCCGGAAGCGGTGTTCTCAAGAGTCTGCCGTGCGTCGGCGAAAGCAATGAAGCGACTCATAATCGACGGGGATCCGGGCGTCCGGATGGACGGCGTCATCGAGTACGACGGCGAGGAACTCGTCTGCTTCCAGGTCACCCGGAACGGCGACTACCACGGTCCCGACCGCGTCCAGCTGTGGTGCGTCGTCGGCACCGAGGACGAACGCGAGACCTTCGACCGCCGCGAGTTCATCCCGCACTTCCTGAACGTCGAACGGGTGGACGCCGAGGCCGTCGATGTCCACCAGCGCGCGGGCGACCTCGCGGTCTGAGTCGCGCACCGAATCGCCGCGACCCGTCGAGGGACGTCTCGCCGGCTATCGGTCGAGAGCGACCGGTCCGCGATCAGCCCGGGCCGGACCGACGCCAGGGGCGAGTCGGCGGTCGGTGGTCGCCGTCGGGTCCTCTACTGCGCCCGCGACCCCGAGCGCAGACTGGTCAACCCGGTAGATGGTGACGTGTTCCCACGCCAGCGACGCCTCGACGACGGTGACGCCGCGGAGTCGGGACGCGAGGTTCACGCTGCCGTACCGCTGGCGCTCTGCGGGGCCGACGTACACGTACTCGACGTCGTACGCCGCGAGGAGGCGGGCCTGTTCGGACGGCGAGCCGTCGTAGATGGCGGCGACGTCGGCGACGCGGGCGTTGTACGTCTCACTGCCCCGGTAGCCGATCTCGTGGGCCCACCCGGCGACGGTGGGGACGCCCGAGAGACTCGCCGGCGCCGCGCCGCCTGCCATCTCGTGGGTAGCCGGGTCGGGCGTCCGCTCCACCCAGTAGTCCGAGGACCACCGGTACATCCGGGTCGCCGGCGCAGTGACGATGTTCGGCGTCCCCTCAAGGCTCCGGACGTACTGGACCGCCGGCCACTCCGCGGAGTGGTCCCGCTCCGCGAAGCGGAGGGCGTCGAGCGTCGCCGGGCCCCGGGCCTCGGCCTCCGAGACGTGACCCGCGAGCGCGAAGGCGCCGTATATCGAGAGCGACACCACCAGCGCGGCCGCGAGGACGCCCCCGACCGACGGCAGGGCCGGACCGCCACCGCCGCTCGCCTGCGCCGGCGGCGGTCCCCCCGAGAGACCGTCGTCGCCTGCGGTCGCCGTCTCCGCCCCGGCGGACGCCGGACTACGTCCGTCGGCTCCGTCGCCCGGGCCGTCTCCGGACGCCGAGCGGCCGCCGTCGGTCGCCGCCCCGGTCCGGCGCGACGCGTCGCCGGCCGGCACGAGACGGGCGAGGAAGCCCGCCGGGTCGGCGTACTCCGCGAGGACGATCCCACCCGCGACGGCCGACAGCGCCCACACCTGCGCGTACGTCTTGAACACCGTGTTGAACCGTCCCGGTCCGGTGTCGGTGACGTACACGAACTCCACGAGTGTCACCAGCCCGGCCGCGCCGACGAGCAGTGCCGTCTCGTAGCCCGGGCCGTCGCCGCTCGCGTCGGCACGGACGAGCGTCCACCCGACGGCCACGACGAGGACGAACGGCACCACCCCGAGCAATCGGGGCCGGACGCCGAACGCGACCGGGACGACGAGCGTCAGGCCGAGCGCCACGACGACGACGGCCCCCGCGGCGACCAGCGCCGCCACGGCTCCGGAGCGGCCGCTCTCGCTCGTCGTCAGTTCGCCGACGACGCGTCCGCCGAGAAAGCGCAGCGTCAACAGGAGGAACGCGCCGTGGACGACCAGCAGGTGGCCCAGTCGGCTCCGGTTCTCTGCCGCGACGAAGCCGACGCCACGGCCGCCGGTCGCCCCCGTCAGGAACGGCAGCACCGAGACGGCGGCGAGGACGGAGAGGACGGCGGCGACGACCAGCGCCGCCGCCGTGCGACCCACCTCGCCGACGAGGCGGTCGGAGAGTCCCGCTCGGGCGTCGGCGGCGTCGAGGCGGGACGCGAGACGCGGTCCCACGAGCGGGACGAGACGGAGCGGCGACCCGGGCGCGAGCGCGAGACCGAGCCACGCGACGCCGAGGACAGTCGGAAACGACCACGTGTTGACGACGGCGACCAGTCCCGCGACGGGCGCGACGGCCAGCGCGAACAGTCGGCGTCGCCGGAGGTCGGCGGGTGGCGTCCGCCAGTAGGCGTAGCCGAGGGCGGCACCGAGCAACAGTAGCGGCGGACTCATCATGTGGGCGTGCATGTCGCCGTTGAGGAAGGCGAAGAGGGGGAACTCGTTGACCGTGCCGGGAATGACCCGGCTGGCGGTCCAGTAGCTGAACTCTCGCGGGAGTGTACCGGCCCACCGCGCCTGCAGGCCGGCGAGCGAGAGCGGCAGGCGACTGCCGAGCGTCCACGCGACGGCCCGCACCGGCGTGGCGAAGTTGCTCGCGACGCCGACGAAGAAGGCCGCGAACAGCCCCGCAGAGACGCGACTCCGGTCCCGGTCGGCGGCGACGGCCCCGGCGAGAGAGTACGCCGCCGTCACGAACGCGGCGTAGAAGCCCGGCAGCGCGAGGTTGTACGCGAACCGCGGGACAGTGCCGGTGAGTCGGACGAGTAGCGCCACCACCATGTGCCCGCCGTAGTAGTAGCGGACCGGTTCGCCGGCGAACCAGAAGTCCTCTGGCGGCAGACTGTCGGCCCGGAGCAGCGCCGAGAGCATCCCGAAGTCGAGGAACTTCTCGCCGCCGCCGGGGTGGACGGCAGGGTCGAGTGCGCGGACGGCGACCAGAAAGAGGAAGGCGACGACGAAGACGGCAAAGACCTCGCCGGCACGGCGGAGGTCCGGGTCGGCGCCGCGACGGACGGCGACCGCCGACAGGCCCGCCAGGACGACGAGTCCGGCCACGAGGGCAGGCCAGCCGAAGGCGACTCGGCCCACCCAGAAGCCGACGAGGCCGAGGACCGCCAGGGCGACCGGCAGGGCGAGACCGGCGCCGTCGTCGGGGAAGCCGTCGAACAGCGACGCCGCAAGGGGGAGCGCGAGGGCACCGAGGGCGGCGTAGGCGGCGAGCCAGACGAACACCAGCCCGTACTCCATCACCTGCATCTACGGCGGTTCCGATAAACCCCTTTCGCGATCCGGCGACCAGAAGACCCATTCCGACCCTGCACGCCGCGTGGTCCGTGGTCGGCGAAGCGAACGAACTAAGCGACGCCACGACCGAGGGTGGCGACGTGCAGGTGGGAGTTGTGGTGCCGGCGTTTCGCCCCGACGTCCCGACGCTGTCGGCGTACGTCCGCGACCTCGCCGACGTCTTCACGGTCGTCCGGGTCGAGGTGGACGCCCCCGAGGCGGGCGTGACGGCCGACCTGGAGGGCCTGCCCTGCGAGGTCGGCGTGGCGTCGAGTCGTCGCGGGAAGGGTGCGGCCATCACCGACGGGTTCGAGGCGCTCGCGGAGCGCGTGGACGTCCTCGCCTTCGCCGACGCGGACGGCTCGACGCCGGTGGACTCCGTCGAGGAGGTCGTCCGGACCGTCACGGAGCGGGGAGCCGACCTCGCCGTCGGGTCGCGCCGGCACCCGCGGGCCGACGTCCGCTCCCACCAGACGTTCGCGCGGCGACGCCTCGGTGACGCCTTCGCCTGGCTGGCCCGGCGACTCCTCGAGACGGACCTCTACGACTACCAGTGTGGCGCGAAGGCCATCGCGGCCGACGCGTGGCGCGACGTGCGCGGGCACCTGTACGAGTCCGGCTTCGCGTGGGACGTGGAACTCGTCGCCGTCGCCGGCGCTCTCGGCAAGCGCATCGAGGAGGTGCCCGTCACGTGGGTGGACCGCCCGGACTCGACGGTGAATCCGCTCTCGACGCCGTTCGAACTGCTCGCGGCCCTATTGCTCGCCCGCCACCGCTCGAAGCGCATCGCCGGGAGCCGACTGCACCGCGTCGTCGGTGAACGAGACACCGCACTGGTCGAAAGGGCAGACGACTGACGATGGCCGACGCGGAGGACCCGACGCGGTCGGAAGACGGCGGCGGAGCGAACCGGACCGGGACTCGAGACGGAGAGACACCCCCGGAGTCACGGGCGACGGCCGACGCCACACAGTCGGGCCCGGCCGCCGGACGCGGAGAGAGCCGGGTCGGCTCCCTGCTGTCGGGCGTCCGGTTTGGCAAGTTCGTCTCGGTGGGAATGCTCGGCGCCGCCTGTGACACGACGGTACTCGTGGCCCTGACGCGGGTCGGCGTGCTCCCGGAACTCGCGACGCTCGCCGGCATCGAGACGGCCATCCTCGTGATGTTCGCGGTCAACGAGCGGTGGACGTTCGCTGACCACGGCGGCGACGGTGGCCGCTCGCTGCTCGGCCGACTCGCTCGCTCGCACGGGGTACGAGCGGCCGGGAGCACGGCGCAGTTTCTCGTCTTCGTCGCCGTCTTCCGCGGCGTGTCGGTGACGCTGCCGCTGTTCGGCGTCAATCTCTGGCTCCTCGTGGCGAAGGGGAGTGGCATCGGCGTCGGGATGGTGGTCAACTACGTCTTCGAGAGCCTCTTCACGTGGCGAGTCCACCGCGGGACGTGAGTTTCGGGGGCGGAGAACGCAATCCTTAACCGGAACCTGCGGTTAGCGTTCGGTAGCGGGATGGGATAGCCAGGAGATTCCGGCGGGCTCATAACCCGCAGACCGGTGGTTCAAATCCACCTCCCGCTATTCTCTCGCAGACACGAGCGAGGAGCGCTAGCGGCGAGTGACGTCTCTCGGGAGAATAGCGGTCTGGATTCGAACGAGAGAACGAGCGAACGGCGCGACCGAGTTCGCGTGGTTCGAATCCACCTCCCCCCCTCTCGCTGTCCTCCCGGCGAACACCTCCGTGAGCCACGACGGGGTTTGGACCCGGTCAGGGGCAGGAGTCCGTTCGCGTGGCCGGAACGTCATCGTCGTTGGCGGCCTGCGCCGCTCCCAGCGCCACGAGCGGTGTCGAGAGCCCGAGAAGGAGGACCACGAAGACGGCGACGGCAGGCACCACGAGGACCGCCGGACCGCCGGGGAGCGGAACGTAGCCCGCCATCGTCGTTATTGTGACGACCGCCATCACCGCGCCGACGACCGCTATCCACCGACGGTCGCCGGTGCGGTGGTACAGACCCACGCTCGCCCCGAACGGGTACGCGAGGACGGTGAGCGACGGCAGCGCCAGCCGCACGGCGCCGTCGAGAGTGGCGCCTACTGTCGTGTCCGCCAGGAGGGTAGCGACCGTCCACGTCCCGGTCCACGCGACGACGGCAAGGACGAGACCGACAGCCGGCGAGCGGCGGTCGAGTGTCCACGCGGCGACGGCGACCGTCGCGAGCGACACGGCAAGGACAGCGATGACCAGCGGCGGGAACGAGCCAGCGCTCGCTATGACCGGCACCGTGGCGACCGCAGCGGCGAGCACGACGGACGCACCCGCGGCCGTCCGGGGGCGCACGGCCACGAGTCTGTGCCGTCCGAGGACGAACAGAGAGAGAGCCACCAGAAGTGCCAGCGTCGGTAGCAGCGCGAGTCGAAGCGTGGAGAGTCCCAGGTCCACGGCACCCGACGGTGGTGTCGGGCAGTCGGCACAGGTCTCTGTCGGCGTCGGCGTCGTAGTCGGCATCCCCACACAGGTTCGTGTTCGCCGCGTGCGGTATGTGTCTTCTGTGCCCGACGGCGACCGAACCCACTCGACGTTGGTCGCGGACGCGATGGCCTTTTTCAGAGCGAGGCGGCCTCGTACGTCGCCGAGAGCGCCCTGAGGGTGGACGGCGGCGTCCAGTTGACGCCGTCGCGGGACTTCCTGATGGCCGAGAGGAGTCCCGGGCCGTCTCGTCGGACGGTGAGGAGGAGGGCGGGCGTCGTCAGTCGTCCGAGACGGCCGGCTCGCCCGTCTCGACGTGGTCGATGGACTGGTCGTGGAGGTGGCAGGCGGCGGGGTGGCCGACGCTCGTCTCCTTCAGTTCCGGTTCCTCGCGCTCGCAGACCGTCGAGAACGAGTCCGCGAACGTGGCCTCCGCGTCGTCGAAGTTACCGGTGACGAGACTCTCGACGGCCGAGGCGATGTCGTCCTCGGCGTCGGCGTCGGCCACCGGCTGGGGCACGTTGTACTCTTGACGGACCGCGTCGGTGAGTTGCGTGTCGGATACCGCCTCGACGTCCTCGGCGTCAGTCTCGGCGACGGCGAACTCCCGGAGACCCTCGAGGTCGATCCGCCCTTCGCGGACGGCGATCCGCAGGTTCATGATGGCCCGCCACTGGTCCTGCGGGACGTCCAGTCCCTCGGGTGGGATGATCTCTGGACAGCGGGTGTGGAAGTGACACCCGGACGGCGGGTTCGACGGCGTCGGCACCGAGCCGGAGAGTTCGATACTCATGCCACGCTGGCGCGGGTCGGCCGTCGGAATGGAGTCGATGAGCGCCCGCGTGTAGGGGTGCTGGGGGTTCGAGAACACCTCCTCGACCGGTCCCTGTTCGACGATCTCGCCGAGGTACATCACCGCCACCCGGTCGCAGATGTCCTTGATGACCCCGAGGTCGTGACTGATGAAGAGAATCGCCAGCCCGAACTCGTCCTGCAGGTCGTCGAGGAGACTCAGGATGTCGGCCTGGATGGACACGTCGAGCGCCGACGCCGGCTCGTCGGCGACGATCATGTCGGGGTTGACCGACAGGGCGCGGGCGAGGGCGATGCGCTGTTTCTGCCCGCCGGAGAACTCGTGCGGGTAGCGGTCGATGTCCTCGGCCTGCAGGCCGACTCGTTCCAGCAGGTCCATCACGATCTCGCGACGCCGCGAGCGTTCGCTGAGACCGTGGATCTTCAGCGGCTCACCGACCGACTCCCCGATGCTCATCCGAGGGTCGAAACTGGACGTCGGGTCCTGAAAGATCATCTGTGCGCGGCGACGGAACCGCTTCAGTTCGCGGTCGTTGTACTCGGTGATGTCCTGCCCGTCGAAGTACACGTCGCCGTCGGTCGGTTCCTCGAGACGGATCATCGAGGTAGCGGCCGTGGACTTCCCGCAACCGGACTCGCCCACGAGACCGAGCGTCTCGCCGCGGGAGATGTCGAAACTGATTCCGTCCACGGCCTTCACCCGACCGACCTCCTTGTTGAGGAGGCCCTTCGTGATCGGGTAGTGCTTCTTCAGGTTGCGAACCTGGACGAGGGCGCCACCAGAGTCGGCGACACCGGGACCGGCACCGCCGGCCTCGCCGGGGCCACCCGTACTCGTCGGGTCGCCGCTCATGACTGGCCACCTCCGTCGGCGCGGGCGCTAGCGTCCACCTTGTTCTGCATCTCCGAGAAGTCGGTCTGGCCCTCGGTCACGACCGTCGAGTCGTAGCCGTCCTGGTGGAAGACACAGGATGCAACGTGTTCCTCGGAGGTGGTCGGCTCGAGGCGCGGCTGGTCACCCTCTCGGCAGTCCTCGATGGCGTGCGGACAGCGTGGCGCGAACCGGCAGCCGGGAGGTGGGTCGATCATGCTGGGGAGACTGCCGGGGATAGCCTCGCGGGCGGACCCCTGTCCGGGACGACAGCGCAGGAGCGCCTCGGTGTACGGGTGCGAGGGGTTCTCGAAGACGTCGTACACGTCGCCGCGCTCCATCACCTTCCCGGCGTACATGACGACGACGCGGTCGGCGATCTCGGCGACGACGCCGAGGTCGTGCGTGACGAAGATGACGCTCATGCCGAACTCGTCCTGCAGGTCCTTCAGAAGCCGGAGGATCTGTGCCTGGATGGTGACGTCCAGCGCGGTCGTCGGCTCGTCGGCGATGAGGAGGTCTGGCTGGCAGGCGAGTGCCATCGCGATGACCGCCCGCTGCTTCATGCCGCCGGAGAACTGGTGGGGGTACTCGTCCACGCGCTGGCCGGCGTCCGGGATGCCCACGCGGTCCAGCAGGTCGACGGCCCGTTCGCGGGCCTCGGCCTTCGTGACCTCGCGGTGGATGCGGAGGGCCTCGCTGATCTGGGTGCCGATGGTGTACACGGGATTCAGCGCCCCCTGCGGATTCTGGAAGACGTGGCTGATACGGTTGCCACGGACCTTCTGCAGTTCCTTCGAACTCATCGTCGTCAGGTCCATACCGTCGAAGATCACCTGTCCGCCGACGATCTCGCCGGGCGGGATCGGGATGATGCGGGTGATGGACTCGCTGGTGACGGACTTGCCGGACCCGGACTCGCCGACGATACAGACCGTCTCGCCTTCCTCGACGTCGAAACTCACGCCGTCAACGGCCCGCAGCGTGCCGTCGTCAGTGTGGAAGTGCGTCTTGAGGTCGCGTACGTCGAGCAGGGGGTCGCTCGCGCTCATCTACTTGTCACCTCGCGGGTCGATGGCGTCGTTCGCCGCGTCGCCGACGTAGTTGAACGCGAGCACCATGAAGAACAGGAAGATACCCGGGATCGTCGCCGTCCACCAGACCCCGCGGTGGAGACCGCTCTTACCCTGGGCGATGACCTGCCCCCAGGAGAATATGTCCGGGTCGCTGAACCCGAGGAAAGCAAGCGTCGCCTCGCCGAGGATGAACACCGGGATGGCGAGCGTCGCGTTCGTCACGACCGTTCGCGAGACGTTCGGGATGATGTGCCGGCGGACGACGTACAGGCGGGAGGCCCCGGCGGCCTCGGCGGCCTGGATGTACGCCTCCTCGGTGCGCTGAAGGGCCTCGGAGCGCACGAGGCGGGCGGTGCCCTCCCAGCCGAAGAAGCCGTACAGTGCGATGATCAGGAAGAGACTCCCGCCGTAGAGGTAGATGAACAGCAACAGGAGAAGGAAGACGGGGAAGACGGACTGGATGTCCACGTACCGCATCAACACCTCGTCCACGATGCCGCCCGAGTAGGCGGCGACGCTGCCGACGACGGTGCCGATAGCGACGGCAATGAACGTCGAGAGCAGTCCCACCTCGAGGCTGACCTTCGCCCCCAGAACCAGTAGGACGAGTAGATCCTTCCCTTGTGACGTGGTACCGAGGGGGTGTGCGAGTGACCCCTGTTTCAGTTCACCCTGAACGACAGCCTCGACGCCCATCGGCGGAACTGCACCCAGTGCAACCGTTTCGGTGATGTCCGGCGGCGTGAGGACGAACGGACCGATCAGGGCCATCAGCGTGACGAAAACGAGGAAAACGAGACTAGCGACCGCCTCGGTGTTGCGCTTGAAGCGCCGCCAGTAGTAGGCCGTCAGGTCGCGCTTGCGGTACAGCGGCACCACCACGTGGAAGGAGGCGAAGACGATGAACACGAGCGCCAACCAATCGAGGCTCGTGACATCCCAGACGATGGACTGTGTCCGGAGAGAGACGCCGCCCGCGGAGAACTCGAGGATAGTCCGGGGGATTTCCCAACCGGTCAGGGGGATCCCGATACCGTCGATGGTCGGACGGTCGTTGCCGATACCCCACGTGAACAGACCGAGGTCGAACCGGAAGTAGTCCCAGAGGAAGCCGTATATCATGAAGCCGAAGACGGCCGCCTCGGCTATCTGGGCGCGCCCGAAGTCGAAACCGGTGCGCTCCTCGTCCAGATCGATGTCTTGGAAGGTCGTAGAACTCCCGGGGTCGTACGCCATCAGGAGGCACCCCCGGTGCGGTCACCGTAGTCGATGCGCGGGTCGAGCACGACGTAGGCAATGTCCTGCAGGAGGTACCCGATGAGGGAGACGAAGACTGTCAGGACGGTACTCGCCAGGATCACCGACGTATCTTGGTTTATGAACGACTTGTAGAACATCAACCCGAGCCCGGGAATCTGGAAAATTTGCTCGATGATGAGCGACCCGGCGAGGAAGATGTTCAACACGTCGAAGACGAAGATGGTGGCAAGCGGCACCATCGCCACGCGGAGGATGTGCTTGATCATCACCTGCGCGCCGCTTGCACCCTTCGCCCGCGCCGTCTTGACGAACTCGCTGTTGGCGTACTCGAGGGCGTACGACCGGGAGTAACGCATGTGTCCCGCGAGCGCGGCCGTCGTCAGGACGACCATCGGGAGGATCAGCTGCACGGCATTGTCCACCGAGATCCAGCCTTGCTGTTTGACCACCTCGGGGTCGTACAGGAACGGGAGCGAGACCGCCTCTACCATTATGGGGCCAATCTGAATCACCAAGTCGTTGAACCAGACCCCGACGATGAGGATGAGCATGATCGCGAACCAGAAGTTCGGAATGCTCAACCCGAAGAAGGCGACGAACGTGGCGACGCTGTCAGACAGTTCGTACTGGTGCATCGCCGAGTACAGCCCCAGCCCGTACCCGATTAGGATGGTCATAATTCCCACCGGGGCGCCGTACTGGAGGGAGTAGGGGTACTTGTCCACGAATAAAGACAAGACGTCCTGATCCCAGAAATCGGAGTAACCGAAGTCGAAGGTGAAGATGCTCACCAACTGGCTCAGGTACCGTTCCTGCCACGGCCTGTCCAGCCCTTTGCGCTTCTGGTAGTCCTCGATTGCCTCTTCGGTGTCGCCCCCCGCCTGAGCCGCGTTCAGTGCCGCTTGCAGTTCGCCACCGCGGGGCGAGATCTCGACGAGACCCCACGTCACCGAGACCGCTATCCAAGCGACGAACAGCGTCCATATCAGCCGTCGGGCGATGTACCACGACATCCCGCTCATGTTACTGTATGACGGATATCTACCGAACGCTTTTGAATCTCTCGGTTCCGCCCGATTATTTCAGTAATCGTATATTCGATACTAACGGGTGGGCGTGACGTTCGATAAAAGACGGTGGCGGGAGCGAGACTCCGGTGTTACTCGGAGGCGAAGCCCAGCGCGATGTCGTCCGGGCTCTTGAAGAACGACGTCGCTTCCCAGCCGAAGTCGGTCGCTTCACCGGGGAAGTTGACCACGTCGGGCTGGTACGCGGTGTGCGGGTAGCCGGACTGCGTCCAGACCACCGGCATGTCCTGCGAGAGGAACGCGAACAGTTCGGTCATCAGGTCCTGCGTGGTCTGTGGGTCCGATGCCGTCGATGCCTCGGCGATGGTACCCCCGATGTCGAACTCCTCTTGGTGGTACCCCCAGAGGTTGAACGTACCCTGTTCGGTCATCGTCGAGCGAATGGCGCTCCACGGCGCGTACGGTGAGGTGGAGAAGCCCAGCCCGAACATCAGCGACCAGTCTTCGCTCGAGGTCGCCTGGTTCCACGGACCGCCGTTGAAGAAGCCGATGTTGAAGTCCGGCTCGTCAACGCCTTCGACGTTGTTGGCACTGTTGGCAGCGTAGTTGCCGAGCAGCGTCTGCCACTGAGCGGACGCGAGTTCGGCCTCTATGCCGGCGTTTCTGAGCCGGCCCAGCATGAACTCCGCGGCAGCCTCGGTGGATTCGCTCCCCACGGTGCGGACGGTATTCAGGGTGACCTGTTCGCCGTTCGGCCGCACGAGTCGGGCCTGTTCGTCGTAGCCGTAGTCGGTGTCCGCGAAGGCCTCCTGCAGCAGCGACTTTGCGCGCTGGGCGGATCCCTCGGGGATGTACAGCGAGTCGTCCGGCGGGTAGAACGGCCCCCACGACGGGTGGAACGTGTTCAGCGGAACTGCGAACCCGTTGTTGATCTCGTTGATGATCGTCTGCTGGTCGTACAGTTCGGCTATCGCCTGACGGACTTTCCGGTCGTCGATGTTGTGGTTCGGGTCGTCGCGAAGCGCCTCCCAGCCGTTGATACGGTGGTTGATGTTCAGCCAGAACACGCCGTTGTCGAACTGCGACCGGAATATCTGGTTGCCCTCCTGTCCCAGGTACGTGTTGATGTCTGCCTGTGGCAGGCCGACGGACGTCACCTGGTCGTCGTCGAAGGCCGAGAGGGCAGTGGACTGGTCGTCGAACTGCTGGTAGTTGTAGTTCTCGAAGTACGGGGTGTTCTCGAGACGGTAGTACGGGTCGGATGCCCATGGCTCTTCGTCTGCGGCTTCCTTCAGGTAGTAGTTGGAGTTCCGGCTGAACTGCCAGTTGGAGCCTTGTTCCCGCTGGACGAAGTTGTACGGCCCCATGTTGTACTCCTCACCCTGGTAGATGGCGCCCTCGACGATGTCCGAGTCCGTCTCGATGCCTTCGACGTCTTGGTTCTGGACGTACGGCTCGAGCAGACTCTTCGGGTAGAAGTACTGAGCAGTGAACGGCGTCTCGTGGAGCCACTGTGGCTTCGAAACCGGCAGTTCGGCACGAATACTGTAGGTGCCCGTCTTCTCGAAGCTGATCAACTCGTTTTCTTCACCCAGCTGGTAGAACTGGGTGTCGGTGAACCCGAACCAGTCGTCCTCGCCGGTGAGGAGCATGATCTCGTTCAGCGAGAACATGATGTCCTCGGCGGTGTACTCGCCGTAGCCGGCGCCGAAGGTCAGCCCTTCGCGGAGTTTGATATCCACCACGTCGAAGGAGTCGTTTATTTCCCAGCTCTCGAACGTCTGCGGCGCGAAGGTCTCCGGCCCCAGGGCGAATCCTCCCGTGTCCATCAGCTTGTCGAGACGAGCCGCCGTCGTGGTGTCGTCCACGAAGTAGCCGTGCGGCGCCCCGGCGGTGGAAGTCGAGGCGGCAGTGAAGGTGCCGCTGACGTCCGGCGGCGGTGCCTGCGTGGGCGTCCCGTCCGTCGTCTCGTCCGTCGTCGTGTCTGTGGGGGTGTCGGTCGGCGTAGGGTCATCGCCACCGTCACCGCCGCCACCAGAACAGCCGGCGAGACCGGCCGCGCTGCCAGCGCCAAGATACTTTAGCATTCTGCGGCGATCGAAACCGCCATCGTCGTTACCGGATGGCATGGGTACACCCAACAATCCGTACCTCTTATACCCTGCGGATACTGAAAACTGGGTTTCAGCCACGTGAGACCGTCGCCCTCCGCCGTTTCGACGATTCCGTGACAACGTATAGCACAGTAATTAACCCAATACGGCGGCATCAACCAGCCGACCTGTCGCAGTAATTGTTCTCTTGCGTTCCGTGAGATCAACGGTCGTGAGTCGGGCCAGTCGCTCCCGGTTCGCGGCGGAACTACCTCACGCGAGTCCGAACACGTGGTCGTCGTACGGGTCGGATGGCTCCCACTTGATGCAGGCCCCGACGAACACCGCTCCGCCGAGGACTATCGGCGCACCGTACCCCCCGGTGGCGCCGGGTATCGGGTACTTCCACCGCGTCTGGCCGTCCTTCGCGAGGGCAGTCACCGTGCCGCCGCCGAGGTAGATACCGTCCTCGGCGACCGCGAGGCCGTTGATGAGCGAACTGCCGATGTCCGTCCGCCACTGGCGTTCGCCCGTCTCCCGGTCGAACGCCTCGACGGCACCCTTCACGAGGGCGTACACGTGGTCCTCGTCCACGGCCGGCGTCGAGAAGACGCCACCCTCCGTCGGCGTGGACCAGAGTAACTCGCCGTCGTCCGCGGTGGCCTGCACCGCGCCGTCCACCGTGCCGGTGTAGGCCGTGCCGTCGCGCACGGCCGGTGCCGCCCGGGCCTCGCCGCCGAGTTCGACCTGCCACGACGCCGCGCCGTCCTCGACGGCCACCAGCGACCCGACCGCGCCCGTCTCTCGGTGGGCGCTGACCGTCGCGTAGGCCGTCCCGTCGGCCACCGCCGGCGCGCCGTAGGCACTCGTTCGCCGGTCGCCCGCCTCGAACGTGTACGTCCACCGCTCCGTGCCGTCCGTGCCGACGGCGACCACCTCGCCCACGTCGCTCGACGTCGTGTAGTACACGGTGTCGGCGACCACCGTCGGCGGGGCGGAGATGGCGCCGTCGCGCTGCCAGAACAGCGATCCACTCTCGGCGTCCACGGCGTACAGTCGGCCCTCACCGCCGCCCGAGCGGACCCCCTGGTTCGTCCGGGCCGGCGCGAACACCGTGCCGTCCACGACGGCCGGCGAGTAGTGGTGCGCGAGGTAGTCGAGCCGCCGGGTCCACCCGCGGTCGCCGTCCTCGGCTGTCATCGTGTACAGTTTCCGGCCCGTCCCGACGAACGCGGTACCGTCCACCAGCGACGGCTGGGGGAGCGTGTAGATGCCCTCCACGGGGACGTCCCACACCTTCTCGGGGGCGCTCGACGGTCCCGTGGTCGCCACGGTGCCCGTGTTCGTCGGGTCGCGGCCGTGCATCCGCCACGAGAGGTCCGCCACGTCGAGTCCCGGTGCCGTCGCATCCGTCGTGGTGGTCCGCGTCGTCGTGTCCGTGTCCGTGTCCGTGTCGGCGGCCGACGGCGTCTCGGTTGCGGTTCCGTCAAGGGCTGAGGGTGCGCCGGAACACCCGCCCAGCCCGGCGGCCCCGAGGACCGCAAGGAGACGCCGTCGCCCGAGGCCACCCTCGTCGCTCATAGCCGTGCCTTCCCGAGACCGGACATAAATCTGTCTTCCCGCCGCTCGCCCGCGTCTTGGAGGGAGCGGTCGTCGCGGGACCGGGCCGACGGGGCGGTCCGTTCGTCACGCACCGTCGGACGACGTCGAAGTCGTGCACGTACCCGACGCCACCGCACTCGACGGGGATCGTGGTCCGACGAGTTCCGTCTCGGCGGCCTTCTGGCGGCGCTCGTGCGGGTAGCGCTCCTCGCGGTCGTACTCGGTCGCCACGGGCGCGATCTCGTTCTCGCCGAACCGGCCGACCTCCTCGCGGATCTGTCGCCGTTCCCCGGTCAGCGCGAAGTCCACGGCAGGTCCCTACGGGGGTTGACGTCCTGGCGTTCGTCCCCAGTAGCGTGGCCGGCGCGGATCGGAAACGTTCAACCGTTCGCCACGAGACGTGCGGGGTATGGACGTGGACGACATCCAGACCGTCGCGGTGATGGGCGCGGGCAACATGGGCCACGGCATCGCCGAGGTAGCCGCCCTCGCCGGGTACGAGGTCACCCTCCGGGACATCAACGAGGAACTCGTCCGGGAGGGGTACGACCAGATCGAGTGGAGTCTCGGGAAACTCCTCGAGAACGACCGGATCGACGCCGGCGAACGCGACGCCGCGCTCGACCGGATCACCCCGCTGGTGGACGTCGAGACGGCCGTGAGCGACGCCGACGTCGTCGTCGAGGCCGTCGTCGAGAGCGCCGACGTCAAGGCCGAGGTGTACGAGGAGGTCTGCGCCGCCCTCCCGGAGGAGGCCCTCCTCGCGACGAACACCTCCTCGCTGTCGATCACCGACCTCGCGGAACACACCGACCGGCCGGCGCAGTTCTGCGGGATGCACTTCTTCAACCCGCCCGTGCGGATGGACCTCGTCGAGGTCATCGCAGGCGCGGAGTCGAGCGAGGAGACCCTCGACACGATAGCGGCCTTCGCCGAGTCCCTCGGGAAGACCCCCGTCCGAGTGCGCAAGGACACCCCCGGGTTCGTCGTCAACCGCGTCCTCGTGCCTCTGATGAACGAGGCCGCGTGGCTGGTCGAGGACGGCGTCGCCGACATCGAGACGGTGGACTCGACGGGCAAGTACGGCGTCGGCCTGCCGATGGGCGGGTTCGAACTCGCGGACATGGTCGGCATCGACGTCGGCCACGCCGTCCTCGAGTACATGGCCGAGGAACTCGGTCCCGCGTACGAACCCTGCCCGCTCATCGTCTCGAAGGTGGAGAACGACCACCTCGGCAAGAAGTCCGGTCGAGGGTTCTACGACTACGAGGACGGCGGCGGTCCGGAGGTGCCCGCCGACGCCGTGGACGACGACGTCGAACGCCGCCTCCTCGCGGTGATGGCCAACGAGGTGGCGAAACTGGTCGGTGACGACGTCGCCGACGTCGAAGACATCGACCGCGCGGTCACTCTCGGCGGCGGCTTCCCCGACGGTCCCGCGAAGCTGGCCGACAGGCACGGTCTCGCGGACCTCGTGGCGGCACTCGAGGAGGGCCAAGAGGAGACCGGCCACCCCCGCTACGCCGTCGCCGACTATCTGCGGACGGCCGCCGAACGGGGCGGCTTCTACGGGGGCGACGACGGCGAGACGACGGCCGACTACGACACCCTCGAACTGGCGGTGGACGAGGAGACGATGGTCGCCCACGTCACCCTCGACCGACCCCACCGGATGAACTCCATCAGCATGGAGCTGATGGACGAACTCGACGACGCCATCGACCGCATCGAGGCGGACGACGCCGTCCGGGCCGTCCTCCTGCGGGGTGCGGGCGACCGCGCCTTCTCCGCCGGTGCCGACGTGACGGCTATCACCGCGGCCAGTCCCGTGGACGCCGTCGAGGTGTCCCGCGAGGGCCAGCGCGTCTTCGGCCGCCTCCGCGAGGTTGACGAACCGGTCGTCGCCGCCGTGGACGGCTACTGTCTCGGCGGCGGAATGGAACTCGCGACCTGTGCCGACCTCCGGGTCGCCACCGAGCGCTCGGAGTTCGGGCAGACGGAACACGACCTCGGTCTCCTGCCGGGATGGGGCGGCACACAGCGCCTCCAGCGCATCGTCGGGGAGGGGCGGGCGAAGGAGATAATCTTCACCGCCGACCGGTTCGACGCCGACCGGATGGCCGACTTTGGCTTCGTCAACGAGGTCGTCCCGAACGACGAACTCGACGACCGCGCGGGGAAACTCGCCGCCGACCTCGCCGCCGGCCCGCCCATCGCACAGCGGTTCACCAAGCGGGCGATGCACCTCGGCGCGGACGACGTCGACGCCGGTCTCGAACTCGAGGCCCAGGCCTTCGGTCACGTCCTCGGCACTGACGACGTGATGGAGGGGGTCTCCGCGTTCATGGACGACCGCGACCCCGAGTTCGAGGGGAAGTAGCCGCCGGCTCTCGCCGAGCAATCCACGACGGGGCCGAATTCGACGCACCCTTTGGTCTCGCCCCGGTACTCCCGGTAGATGTACACCGGGAAGACCGGCAAGCCGTGCTGTCTCTGCGGCCGGGAGGAGACGGCAACCCGGGTGGACCTCCCGCCGCGGGCACTGCCGGCGATGGAGAACAGCGGCCCGATCGCGTGGCGCGACGTCGAGGGAGAGGTGTCGCTGCACTTCTGTGCCGACGACTGGGCGACCGTTCGCGACCTCGTCCTCGAGACGGGACTGTCGCCGCTCGGCCGGTGCAACGCCGCCCGCGCTGACTTCGACCTGCGGGAGGACTTCGAGGCCCTGCTGAACGAGACGCGAGCGGAACCGGACCAGTCACCCGTCGAGCGACGACTCCGGGAGCGTGCCGAGGCGGCCGACGCGAACCCGGACGCCACCGACCGGGAGCGGGTGCAGGCGTGGCTCGTCAGGCACGTCCTCGCGGCAGACGAGGACGCCACCGCCACCGGCTCCGGATCGGGGTCGGAGACCGGAGACGAGGGAGGAGTGGACACCCACCAGTAGCCGTCCGACTCGGCCGCGTCGAGCGAAGAGTACCTCGCGAGTGATCGCTCAGGACTGCCGGTAAACGAGGTTGCGCTGTATCTCGTTCGCGCCCTCGTACACGACGGGGATACGGACGTCGCGGTACACGCGGGCGACGCGGCGGTCAGTCAGGACGGACCGGCCGCCGTGTAACTGCATGGCGTCCTCGGCGATGTCGCGACCGGCCTCGGTGCCGGCTATCTTCGCCATCGCGGCCCACAGACCGGGTTCCGCTCCCGTCTCGACCTTCTCGGCGGCGCGGTACACCAGCGAACGGGCCTGTTCGAACGTGAGTCGCATGTCGGCGAGACTGTGCTGGACGGCCTGGAAGTCGCTGACGCCACGACCGAACGCCTCTCGCTGGTGGACGAACGACCACGCCTCCTCGAAGGCGGCGGCCGCGAGACCGATGCCGTGGCCGCCGACGATGATTCGCCCGTGGTTGAAGAAGTCCGCGAGCATCATGAACCCGGCACCCTCGTGGCCGACGAGATTCTCCTCGGGCACCCGCAGGTCGTTCAGGTGGAGGTGTGCCTGTTTCGAGGCGCGCATCGCCATCTTCTCGGGGATGTGCTCCGCCTCGTAGCCGTCGGCGTCCGTCGGGACGATGAACAGGGAGTGGTTGCCGTAGCGGTTGTCCTCGTCGTCGCCGGTGCGGGCGTAAAGCGTCACCCAGTCGGCCTCGACGCCGTTGCCGATCCAGTACTTCTCGCCGTTGA